>JAGOZY010000185.1 GCA_018058445.1 Negativicutes bacterium
ACCTTTATGTCCATTAAAACCTTTCATATTCATGATCGCATCAATTCCGACTGTGTGGGCATCTGTTTCAATACATGCGCCAACCACCACTAAAGGACGTCCGACATTTTCATCAATCAACCGATTAACTTCGTCTTTTTCCAGAACTTCAAACTCTGGCTTAACAACGTTAATATCTGATAAATCGACTTTATGACGACATTGCCCATAAAGGATAAAAAAGCTAAACCCTTGTCCCATATCTTCCGAATGAACAACCGATGGCTCTTCAAGCCCCATTAGTAAGGCCAACTTTTTCGCCCCTTCTTTGGCGACTTCGTCGAGAGGAACCGGCAATGTGAAAGATACTTGAATTCGTCCGTCATCTAGCGTATCTCCGTAGGGCTTTACCCATACTTCAGCCATGTTAGTTTCCTCCCTTCATCAGTGTAGGGAATGGATTATAATAACCTTCTTCTTTTGGAATAACCCCATCAAGCCCTTTACCACCTTCTGGAGTTCGTGAAATCTCAGCAAACATTGCTTGACTAATTGCCTCCGGCAAAGTAATTGCTTCAATATTTGCCAGAAATTTTTCTGCCTCACTCAATACCTCCTGAGCGCGACTTTCGATCATTCCACCTGATTTAAACTCAATTTCACTGCTCAGATCTTTCATCGTGTGGAAGATATATTTGGCATTTTGCACTGCCAAGAAACGATCTTGTAAGAACGGAGTATGGATCGCTTCTGTCAACATACCAAGCAATTGAATGCCTTGATTCGTCATCACGCCTACTGCATTAAAGAGTCCATCTTGAAGATGGCCTTTAAAAATATTGCCGGTCATATATTTCGTTGGTGGCATATATTTAAGCGGTGCATTTGGAAATACCTGCCGGATTAGCTGTGCATGAGCGACTTCCCAAAGAAATCCGTTTTCCATTTCAGGATTGATCTCGTACGCATGTCCCAATCCCATCTGCCACTCCTCAAGCCCAGACAGAAGAGCAAATTGTTCATTAATCAGCTGAGAAGCAAGTACTGTATGAGCTGCATCAAAAGCATCCGCAGTAGTTAGATAGTTATCTTCCCCTGTATTGATAATGACTCCGGCATAAGCATTGACCATACGAGAAAAAAACTGATCAATAAAAGTACGCTTCATATTAATGTCCCGGAAGATAATGCCATACATGGAATCGTTCAGCATCATATCAAGTCGTTCAAGTGCTCCCATAACAGCAATTTCGGGCATACAAAGACCGGAGCAGTAGTTCGTCAAGCGAATATAACGACCGACTTTTCCCCCTATTTCGTCCAAAGCTTCTCGCATCAATCTGAAATTTTCTTGCGTAGCATAGGTTCCGCCAAATCCTTCCGTCGTGGGACCATAAGGCACATAGTCAAGAAGACTTTGTCCAGTCGTACGAATAACCGCGATAATGTCAGCCCCTTGCTCGGCAGCTGCTTGGGCCTGCTTGATATCTTCATAAATATTTCCAGTCGCGACGATCAAATAGAGCCAGGGTTGAGGAGCTTCGCCACCGATACCAATCAACTCGTTTCTCTCTTGACGTCGTCCAGCGATGAACTTACAGACTCTTTGAGCTTCTTCATCAATCATTACTCGAATCTCTTGCTCATTTTCTGGCATTTTTAAAGTAATACGGCCTTCGCTTATTGCAGCTCCAACCTCACTCGCAGTCATATTATGCTCTTTCATCGCTGCAAAGACTGGTAAGCTTGCTCCTTTACCCAGCAAGCCCTTTTCTTTTAAATGAGCTACAACTCTGTTGGGTAGTGGAACAAACTCCGAATCAATTCCATCCATTCCGAATAATCGAAGGGTTGCCCGTTCGACTGTGGTTGTTGTGTAGTCACTCATTTCTTGGTGAACTTTTTCCGCAATGCGGCGGGCAGAGCTTCGCGCACGAGCGATCTGCTCTTGATCTAATTGTAACTGAGCCATCAGGACACCTCCCTTTAATTTGTTTCAAGCATCACATCTGTGACTCCCCACTCGCTAAGTTCCTCTCGGGCAGTATCTAAGAATTCTTGAGGATCAAAGCCTGCTCCCCATGGGGACGTTGGATTTAAAGTTACTCCTAAAAGATAGATTGGATCAATCACTTTAAGAGTACCAGCGAACTCTCTTAATCTATTCACATCTCTTTGTTCGACAAACAAACGAGTGGCGTCAGATACCAAAACAAGAAGCCCTGAATTTACTTTGGCCAATTCTAAAACAGCTTCCCACGCAGAATATCCCACGGCGCCACCAAAAGCCACAATCGCAACCTCAGAATGGATCACACTTCGCAACTCTTTTGCGCTTGTTAGAGCCGCTTTTCCCTCGATTGGCAGTCGCTTTCCGTGATTGTCCCAGACGGCCACTCGGCATTCTGTCAAAGCGATTCGAGCCATTCCGATAGTCGAAGATTCGCCTTTCGGTAAAGTCAGTATCTGAAGCCGTTCCTTCGTCTTTCGAAGCACATCTTGAATAGATCCACCTAAAGCAGCACCAGTAGCTAAAATAACCCCATCAGCGAGCGCAGGCGAGGCATGATGACTTCGCCCCAGTGCCCCATCTAAAAAGATTTTTTGACAACCTAGCTCCCGAAGTTGTTCCATAACTTTCATTTGTTCACTACTGCGAGTTGCGCCTCCGACCTCAACGTCTCCAGTCTCGTCCGCACGAACTAGTAAAATCTCACCCATCGGACTATCAAAACCAGTCGTTCCGATCTTTGTACAAGAGATGCGGGCTCGATTCAACGTATCTCGAGCAGTAGCAATAATCGTTCCTTCCCAAACCCGAATGAGCGGTTTTGGCGTTTTAAACACCTGATCTCGACTTTCACCATCCAGACCAATTGAAGTGATCCCCACTGGAATTTTTCTCGTGGCTCCTTGAGCAAGTAGCGTATTTAAAACAACCGTCTTGCCCGTATTTTTGGTCATACCCATTACGGCAATTGTATCCCCTTGTGCGGCTTGTACTTTTTCCCAGAGATTTAGCTTAGACATAAAGCTCTTCGAATAATTTTCGCAGAACTGCGCTCTCTCTTAAAAGCTCCAATGAAATTGCCGCATGGTCTTTTGCATAGCCGTTGCCAACGATCATTTCAACATCCTTGCCAACTCCTTCTGCGCCTAATGCAGCCGCAGTAAAGCTCGTTGCCATGGAGAAGAAATAAATTTTTCCGAAATCACGAGTTGCTAGGATACTAGACATTTCGGTCCCATTAATATTTACGCAGTTAATCGTCAGATCCGCCATCTTTCCATTAGTCACTTCGGCTACAGCTTCCATGACTGCCACTGCATTTGTTGCATCTACTTGGAGAACATGGTCAGCCCAACCAAGCTCTCTCATACGATCACAGCTGCCTTTGGAAGAGCCAATACCGATTATTTTACCGGTTACACCAGCCCGTTTGCGTGCTTCATACATACAAAGAACGCCTGATTTTCCACCAGCACCGATGATGACGACAGTATCGCCAGGCTTAACCATACGAGCAGTCTGGGCAGGTGCACCAGCCACATCTAAAACAGCCAAAGCCATTTTTTC
>JAGOZY010000186.1 GCA_018058445.1 Negativicutes bacterium
AAGCAGTTGCTCTATTAACTGCTCAAAAAGAAGCTTTTTTTGCTGCTTCACCGAATTTGATTGCGGAGCAAACGATCATGGACTATGGGGTGCTTCCTTCGGGGCATATCATGATTTATACACTGATGACGGAGCAATCTGGTGGAAAAAGTATGATGTTCTCTCTGGTTAGAGGTAATGACCATATGATCATTGTGGGTCGTGGTCAGACCTTGGCGGATTTTGCTGAAGGTCAGCAAACCTTGGCAGATATTTTGCTAAGCTTTGAAGTTCAGCCCTAGATTGAAAAAATTCTTGGAGGATTCCATAAAAACAGGTAGACTGAGTGAGGACTTATAAAATATTAGAACTCTGGTTCCAAACAGTAGGAGGTACTTGGTGTGATTACAGTAGATAAAACAAAGTGTATTACGTGTGGGTTGTGTGTAGAAGTCTGCCCTTCCGACATTATTGAATTAGGCGAAAATGGGCCGGTCGAGACCAGTCCAAGGCTTTGCATTGCTTGTGGGCATTGCGTGGCAGTTTGCCCAGTGGCTGCATTAGATCATGATAAAGCTCCACTCGGTGGGCAGGACAAGCTGGATGAATCGCCGGTGCTTGATCCTGAGACAGCAAAGAAATTTTTGCGGGCTCGTCGATCCATTCGTGCGTATCGAAAGGATCTGGTTCCTAAAGACAAGATTGAAAAAATGCTAGATGTAGCCCGGATGGCTCCTACCGGCAGTAATTCGCAAGGCACGAGCTTTATTGTAGTAAGTGACCCAGCGATCTTAGAAGAGGCACGCGAGATTATTATCTCTTTCATTGAAGATGAAATTGCCAAAGGAAGTCGTTGGGCTCGGGGGTATCGTCGCTTAGTGACTTTAACGCGAAAAAAAGGGAAAGATGTGATTTTGCGAGGAGCTCCTCAACTTGTCATTGCTCTGGCAGATAAGTCGAAACCTCTTCGTTGGCCGAATGGTCAATTTGCTTTAACTTATGCAGAATTGATGGCTCCATCTTTGGGAATAGGGACTTGTTGGGCCGGTTTCTTGTTATATGGTCTGAAGGAAGAGCTTCCCCGGTTGATGGAGATTTTTCAAATTCCCGAAGATAAAAAAGTGACTGCGGCGATTATGATTGGTGTGCCGAAAGTTCGCTATCAACGGTTGGTCGAAAGAGCTCCCCTAGAAACGACTTGGCTATAAATAGAAAGATGTTTTGTCATGGCTGGATTTGAATTTCTGGTTTTGACTTTGAAGGGCTTTTCTTTTTCACAGATACCGAGTACAATAGGGGTATTAAAGCTAAATAATAGAGCGATGAATGGGCCAAGGCGAAATTTTTCTTCAGAGAGTCGACGGTTGGTGTAAGTCGATGAAAAATGGCGTACTTTTCCACCCAGGAGCTGATGATGAAAATCATCCGAATGGTCAACGTTACCAGACTAACGAGTGGGTTTCTCTGCGAGAAACCAACGAGGGTGGCAACGCGGATAACATAAAGTCCGTCCCTTTTATAGGGACGGGCTTTTTTTATTTTCCCGTAGTAGATGTTTCTGAAGGCGAGATTATTTAGCGATTTTAGGTGGACTCCCTGTAGAGATTAAAGTATTAAAGGAGGAAGTTATTATGTTAGATACCCGTTTTGTAAGAGAGAATCCGGAAATTGTGGAAAAAGCGTTAAAGAATCGAGGTTCTGATCTAACACTGGTTGATTTCTTGGCGATTGAGAAGCGCCGCCGAGAATTACTAAGTGAGGTAGAAGAGTTAAAAGCGAAGCGAAATGCAGTGTCTCAGGAAGTGGCGCGCATGAAAAAAGCTGGTGAAGATGCGGAAGTGATTATTCTTGAGATGCGTCAAGTCGGCGATCAAATTTCGGTTTTGGATGAGGAACTGCGGGGTGCAGAAGAGAAGATGGAAGAACTTCTGCTTGATATTCCGAATGTACCGAGCGAAAGTGTGCCGATTGGGCGGGATGAAGAGGACAACTTAGAGATCCGAAAATGGGGCGAAATCAAATCTTTTGATTTTAAGCCGCAGCCTCACTGGGATTTAGGCGAAGCTTTAGATATCTTGGACTTTGAACGAGGCAGCAAGGTAACTGGCGCGCGATTTACTTTCTATAAAGGTTTCGGGGCTAAACTTGAGCGAGCGCTGATTAGCTTTATGCTGGACCTTCATACCGAAGAGCACGGCTATACGGAATTTTTTCCGCCATTCATTGCAAATAAAGCCAGTATGACCGGAACCGGTCAGCTGCCGAAATTTGCTGAGGATATGTTTAAGATTGAGGGACTTGATTACTATTTGATTCCGACTGCCGAGGTACCAATCACAAACTATCATCGAGAAGAAATTTTAGCAATCGAAGATCTGCCTCGCTATTATGCTGCTTATAGCGCTTGTTTTCGAGCAGAAGCTGGGTCTGCTGGGCGAGATACTCGCGGCTTGATTCGTCAGCATCAATTTAATAAGGTAGAGCTGGTTAAATTTGTTAAACCGGAAGAATCTTATGAGGAACTTGAAAAGCTGACTCTAAATGCGGAAGAAGTGCTAAAAAGACTGGGGCTTCCTTACCGGGTAATCTTGCTTTGTAGCGGCGATATGGGATTTTCTTCGGCTAAAACGTATGATATTGAAGTCTGGCTGCCAAGCTACGATAAATACCGTGAAATTTCTTCGTGTTCCAATTTCGAAGATTTCCAAGCGCGACGCGCTGGAATTCGTTTCCGTCGCGAGTTAAAAGGAAAACCAGAATTCATCCACACCCTTAATGGGTCTGGTCTTGCAATCGGGCGAACTGTTGCAGCAATTTTGGAGAACTATCAGCAGGCTGATGGCTCTGTTGTGATTCCAGAAGCTCTGCGACCTTACATGGGAGGCCGGGATATTATCCGATGAGTGGCTGGGGCGTAAGTCTAATTTGGGCATGGCTGTGGGATCGTCTGCTTGGCGATCCCCGTAGTGATTGGCATCCAGTTTGTTTGGTTGGAAATCTGATCAGCAAACTGGAGGCTGCTTTTCGTCGTCCTGGACTAAGTCCGCAGGCTTTGTTATGGCGGGGCGGTCTTGTAAGTATTCTGGTGCTGGTAATCGTAACTGCTGCAGCTTTTAGCGTACAGTGGGCAATTTTTCGTTTGTGTATGCGGCTTGAACTTCCTGTTTGGGTTGGGATGATTCTGCAAGGGCTGATGCTTTCTTTTACGATCTCGGCTCGCTCTTTGAAGGAGGCTGGGGTAGAAATCGCCGGCTTACTTGCGAGAAAAGACCTCGTTTCCGCAAGGCAGAAAGTCGCTTGGATTGTCGGCCGAGATACTTTGCAAATGGATGAAGGCGAAGCGACTCGGGCGACCATCGAAACGATCGCTGAAAATATCACGGATGGAATTATCGCGCCCCTATTTTATGGAGCAATTGGTGGGCTTGCTGGGGCGTGGCTTTACCGGGCGACGAACACTTTGGACTCGATGATTGGTTATAAGAATGAAAAATATTTATACTTTGGTCGGTTAGCGGCATATTGGGATGATGTGATGAACTATCTTCCGGGCCGATTGACAGGAG
>JAGOZY010000187.1 GCA_018058445.1 Negativicutes bacterium
ACAAGGGCGAGACCGGTGCCGATCATGAAAAGCAACATTAGAGGCATGACTTCTGTCATGAGACAATATAGGAGAACTGTAGTCAGACCTAAATTGAAAAGAAATAACTTAGGCCGTTTGAGGGCTTTGACTTCCTCATCGGAATCATGAATATCCGCTAAGGTAATTTCAGTATAGATATTCTCTTTCTGCCAACCCAATCGTTTTCGCTCACGTAGTCCCCAGAAATAGGCAAAAGCAAAAATCCAAATGGTTGCGACGATCATACCTGGTATCAGAGGGATGAAGAGTTCTTCACTTGTTAAACCTAAAGACGCCATGACCCGTTCAGTAGGGCCTCCCCAAGGCAAGAGATTCATGATCCCAGTCTGGCAGGCACACAGGGTAGGTAGCATTGCCCGATTTATTCCGAGCTGCCGATGTACAATTAATAAAGCGGAGCAAGTCGTTAAATAAGTGGTTGCTCCGTCACCATCAAGTGAAACGATGGTAGTCAGGAGGCAAGTACCAAGGGCTACTTTTAAAGGGTCTCCTTTTACGGCTTTTAAAATGATGTTGATCAGAGGATCAAAAAGTCCTGCGTCAATCATTGTTCCAAAGTACAAAATAGCAAAACAGAGCATAATTGCCGTAGGTGCCGCCTGTATAACACTTGACTTAAGGTCCTTGCTCATCGCAGATACATCAGCAAGACCGAGTATGGCTACGAGGACTCCGAATGCGATCGGAACTAAGAGCAGAGCGACCATCGCTGACATGCGCTTAGTCATAATGAGAAACATAAATATACAAATCATAAGAAAGCCGAATAATGCTAATAAAGTCATGTTCATTTCCCCTTTTAAAAAATCTTATTAAAAATCCATCTTTCTATAGTTGGATTTTATAGGGAGAATATAGTGATGAAAATTAGCTATGTATAGGTGACCTCAAGTAAAGAAAATTTAAACAATCCATTGCACTTGAAAAGTAAGCTTTAGTTAAATTTTCAGATCAATACAACTCTTACGTATTTTCTTCCAAAATTTCTGCGCAGCGAATTTGATTAAAAATGCCGCAGTAGCAAAAATCGCTGAGTTTGATGGCTCCTTCTTCTGGTGTCATGCGATTGGCCTCTACTTGTTTCATGATGTGCTTTACAAATTTTGGTGGAATCATGTGGTGTCCACACATGGTGGTAATCGATAAAGTGATATCGTCGGGTAGGCAGTCTTTTTTTCCCCAGACGCCTAAAGAGTAATTAATCGAATGGGGTGTGACTCCAGCTTCTTGGCAAGCTGGAAGAACTTCCGATAAAACGCCGGTAATAACGACAGATTGTCCGAGATTTTGTTTTTTAATATTCTTCAAGAAATCAACAACTTGCTCTCGCCTAGTGAATACACCGCGAATACGGGATTTGTCGGTGAGTTTTTCACGAATTTCTTCAGAGGAGAAGCGTGTTATTGGACCAGTCCGGACGTCTCCCCAATTCTCTGAGCCTACAGCTTCAGCAGCTGCAATAAAAGCCAGAGCTTTCGGTTTAATATTTACGTCATTAACCCCTTTTGTCTGATACATAAACCAATTGAAATCTCTCTTTTGTGAGTCAATATCACCAGAGCGATGTAGAGAATGTGTCATTTTCATTCCTCCTTTTTTAGCCTCATTAGGCTAGCGATAATGGAAGTCCAAGCCCAACGTTAACTTTTCCTCGGTATGGAAGCTCAACATTTAGCTCAGAAAGGCAATCCAGTGCATCTGTGGTTCCGTTTTCGTCTACTCGCAAAATAAGTCCCAAAGAAAAGACCGTATCGATTTCTTTTTCGACTTCTTGCAGAGCCGCGATCACATGGATTAAATTTTCTTGTGGACATTTTCCTTCGATAATGACTGACAGTAGATGGTAGTCGTGACATTCTTCGACAAGTTTTCCTGTAGTTAAATCCGGCATCAGTGCACCAAGTGGTGTGTGATTTGCGCTTTGAAGCTCAAGACCAGACTGGGCGCAAGCCATAGCGACTTTTTCAGCATCTCGTAGATAGACCCCTACTCCGGGTCGTCCCATATCAATGCAAACTCCAACTTCTCCCTTCTTCACGCGTCCACTGACATCATTAGTCTTTACTTCTTCCGTTCCTCGCCCGGTAACGCCAGTGACACCGTGATTTTCTACTGGATCACTCATAACATGCTGAAATTGCTTGTAAAAGTTGTCCAGTTCAATCGCTTGGATCGCATTTTTCGGACAAATTTGTTGTCTTAGACAAACGTAGCACTCGGTACATTCATCTTGGTTGATGGTACATTTCTTTCCATCATGATAAATAGCATTCACAGTACAGTAGGTCATGCAAATCTTACAGCCGATACATTTGTCTGGATTAATTTGTGCCATGATTTATCCCTCCCTACAAAATTATTTCCGAGATTTTACCCTCTTTTAAATCATAGTATGATATAAAATTTTTTAAAAATACGTAGAAATTATTGTACGATAATAAAAAGATATCGTACGGATGTTTTCGGATTTTCTTTGAATAAGCTAAACCTTAAAAATATAACGAATTGGCTTATGATGAGCTAACTGAAAATCATTTTAGAAGAAAATGGACTTTTGTAAAAAAGAAAGAGAAATTTCGACGTACCTAAAAACTGATACAATAAAGATAATGATATGTGATATGTTTGGGGGGGATTTTATGGAATTACGACAACTCCAATATTTTCGGGAAGTGTGCTATGTGAAAAGCTTTACCAAAGCAGCAAACAATCTTTTTGTCAGCCAGCCAGTGATAACCAACGCGATCCAAAAACTTGAAGAAGAATTGGAAGTACGACTCCTAAATCGAGACAACAAAAAAGTGTCATTGACAGTCGAGGGCGAGCGAATGCTGGAAAAAGTAGAGAAGTTACTTGGAATTGCAGACGAGATATATCGAGAGATGACCGACTTTAATCACTCCAAATTCGGTTCAGTACGTCTTGGAATTCCCGTCCAAATTGGTAACTATTTATTTCCGCGCATTCTGAGCGAGTTTACGACGAGTTACCCGCAGATCAACCTAAGTGCACTCGAAACAGTTTCCGGGGAAGTTATTGAATTGCTTGATCGAGAAGAAATTGACGTGGGCATTATCGTACTACTTGATCGTGATATGCCAAATATGCAGATGCAGCCACTTTTTAAAGAAGAGGTGTTCCTCTGTGTGTCGGAAAAAAATCCCTTGCGTCATCGGAGTGGGGTATCTTTTGCTGATTTAAAAGACGAAAATTTTATTATGCGAATGCCAGGCTCTAAACAACGAGAAATCATTGTCGAAGAATGTCAAAAACATGGATTCACACCTAAAATCGTATTTTCCTCTAGCCAAGTTCAGACGATCAAGTCACTGGTGGCTCGTGATATTGGGATCTCTTTTTTGATGGAAATCTCCTTAACAGAGGACTCTTCGACTTATACGGTTCCGATGGTGGACTCATTGAGCCTGAATATTGGCCTAATTTGGAAAGATGATCGGTATATTTCTAAATCAACCCAAAAATTTATCGACTA
>JAGOZY010000188.1 GCA_018058445.1 Negativicutes bacterium
CTGGATTGACTCCAGAAGATGGGACGTTGCTAAGCGGTGGGGCTTCTGCTCCTTTGCTTCAGGAAAGATATGTATTGGGTTTGACCAAAGACCAACTGTCAGAAGTTGTTTTGTTGACTGAATCAGCTAGACCTGCGCAGACTCTTGATGGAAAAGAACCGATTGGCGGCTACTTCTTTGAGGTGCTGATTGTACCAAAGCAAGAAAATAGTGTGGGGTTGGGCTGGAACGGAATCCAGGAAGCGCATTACCAAATTTGGTGGAATGGGTTGACCAATGAGATGTTGATAAATCCTGTGAGTGCCAAGGCTATGAATGTACCGATTGATCCTGCACTACTCGGACAAACTGCGAGTCTAATTGATCAAAACTTACTAAGTCAGCAGTGGAGTTTATGGTTATTTGGTGCTTATCCTACTGTTGTTAAGCGAGAGGCGGCACCTGCCCATGAGTTTCCAAGTCCAGAGTCGACGGTTACTGTGACAATGTTAGACCAGTGGCAAATGGCTTCGAAGGTGGGCCGGGTTCAGACGGATTTTTTACCAACAACAATTCGTTTGAGCCCAAATCAGCCAGAAGATCGTGCGCCGGAAAGACTACAGGCCCTTTTCCGTGTACAAAGCGCACCGATTAATTTTCAAGCAGTACCTGTGAAGTATCAAATTATCGAACTTGATATGATAAATGGGAAAGAACGGGTGCTCAATGAGTTTTCGAATTTTGACGATGCTCTCCGAGGCATGGAAATTCCAAGTGGGGATGTACTACCGTGGAATGAGGGAATATTAGCGAGCTCAATTGCTCGTTACTGCTTGACTCATAGTCGTGATTTTCCTTTCCTAATGAATGCGCCAGCAGAAGACATTGAGATACGAGGTCAAGGTGAGATTAAGGCAAGTACATCAAATCAAAGAGGGTACCAAAACCAGAGAAATTTTCAATAAGAAATGAAAATCGGAGTCGCCAATTTAAATTTGGCGGCTCCCATTTTATATAATTTTCGATTAGGTTGGATGACTCAGAAAGGTTTTGCCTCTAAATTTTATATTTACCGTGTTGCTTTTTCGAATAGAATCAGTCAGAATTGAGATAACGTAAAGTAGAAACGAAGCAGAGATTCGTTTAAATAAGGAGTTTATAATGGGGATTCAGATTGGCGCAGCTCTTTTTGCTGTATATGTATTTTGGGGCGCGACTTTTTTAGCAATGCGAGTCGCGGTAGAGAGCTTTCCGCCGATGGTTATGGTGGCTTTTCGCTTTATTTCGGTAGGAGTTATTATGCTTTTATGGGTGGGTTTAAAAGAAGGAAAGTGGCGAATCGAGAAAGATCAATGGAAGGGACTTTTTCTGACTGGGACAGGTCTCTTCTTTTTAGGTAATGGAGTTTATGCGTACGCACTTCGCTATATCCCCTCTAGTGTGGCCACTTTGATCGGGGCAACTGGGGCGATCTGGATGGTTCTTCTAGATTGGCGTTTTCGTGGAATGAAGCCTGGAAAGGTGCTTGTTGGTGGATTGGTCATTGCGATGATCGGAATCGTCTTCTTAACAGGAAAACCGGAGACTGGTGGGCTTGATCCGTTTTGGTTGGTTGTATGTCTAATGGCTTCCTTTTTTTGGACGGCCTCTTCATATGGTATGAGACTCTTTTCGATGCCGGATTCAGCATGGTTAACTGTGGGCTGGCAAAATTTATTAGGTGGACTGGTTTGTGCACTTTGGGGCGTGGTTCAGGGTGAATGGAGTACTTTTACACTGGATCAGGTCAGTAGCCGCTCGTGGCTTGGAATGTTTTATTTAGTTTTTATTGGGTCGATGATTGGTTTTTCTTCTTATCGTTGGTTAGTAGTTCGAGTCTCTCCGGTAATTGCGGCAACGACAAGTTTGGTAAATCCAGTGGTAGCCATGTTTTTTGGCTGGCTTCTTTTAGATGAGCCGTTTACTACCCAAATTGCTCTTGCTTTTGTTTTGGTATTGACTGGTGTAATTGCGATTACTTTTGGCCGCAATCGTGAGGTGTCTCCGTTGGTACGAGACGAGATAGGGGCCGAGACTGAGAATTTAGAAAAAATGATTAATGAGGTGAATGATTGTGGAGATTATCGTACTAAATGAGGGCCAGATGCGAGAAGTTTTTACTATGAAGGATGCCATTCAAGCGGATAAAGATGCGCTGCGAATTTATTCACAAGGTGGTGCTGATGTACCTTTGCGGGTAAACGTGCCTGTTCCAAAATTTGAAGGGCAGAGCCTTTATATGCCTGGCTATGCAGGAGAGGCCAAAGCTCTTGGCGTGAAGGTCGTGTCTGTATATCCGAAGAATATCGAAAAAGGTCTGACCTCGGTGCCTGCGACGATGATTCTTGTAAATGACGAGACCGGTGAAGTTTGTTCGATCCTCGATGGTACTTGGCTGACTCGTCTGCGAACTGGGGCGGTATCTGGGGCGGCAACGGATATTTTAGCTAGAGCGGATTCTAAGATTATGGCACTTTTTGGCACAGGTGGGCAGGCTGAGACTCAACTCGAAGCTGTTTTGAATGTACGGGCGATTAAAGATGTTCGCGTTTTTGATTTAAGCAGTGCGAGGTGTGAAGATTTTTGCAACCGAATGATGGCGAAATTTGGCGTACAGTTTGGCGTGAATATCTATCCAGTGACTTCGAGTGATTTGGCGATCGAAGATGCGGATGTAATTACTGCAGTGACTACTGCGAAAACTCCAGTTTTTGATGGGTTGAAAATCAAAATGGGTGCCCATGTAAATGGAGTGGGGGCGTATACGCCAGAAATGCGGGAGCTATGTCCGACTCTAATTACTCGAGCAGATCGACTGGTTGTAGATACTTTTCATGGAGCCCTTGAAGAAGCCGGTGATCTGATCCACCCACTCCAAGAAGGGCTGATTCAAGAATCTGATTTGATTGAATTGGGACAGATTATTTTGGGGCTCACAGAAGGGCGCAGATCCCCTGACGAGATAACAGTTTTTAAAACTGTGGGCTCGGGAGTCCTTGATGTGGTAACAGCAAGAAGAATTTTTGAAAAAGCAGTAGAAAAAAATGTCGGTCAACTACTGAATTTTTAGCAGAGAAAAATAAATAAAAAAAAGATTCAGACAACAGTTTGTCTGAATCTTTTTTTGTTGATTTATGAATAAAAGCAAAGAGAATCCTCTAGTTTATTGTCAGAAGTATTTTTTTGAGAAAAATCATGAATCTTTTTTTGTTTGGGCGGTGAGTTGGGTAAGTAATTCACGTCGTTTGTTCTCCGGTAAGGTGCGAAGACGTTCCCAAGCCTGAGAAAGTTCAGGATTTTGAAGGTCTTTGAGAAGTTGGTAAAACTGCTCTGAGAGCGGGCAAGGAGAAGAGACGGACATTTCTTGATAATGAGGAATTTGGCCAATTAAGCTAAGAAAGAGAAGCTTATCCAGTTCAAAAGCAGAGCAAAGCTTTTCAATCACTGGAAGTGAAAGAACTTTTCGCTCACCACTTTCTATA
>JAGOZY010000189.1 GCA_018058445.1 Negativicutes bacterium
GCATTGAGCCCGTAGATGCCAAAGCGCCAGCCGAAGCTTTGCAAGCGATTGCCAAAGCCGACGTCATTCTGCTCGGACCGGGTAGCCTTTATACTAGCGTTATTCCCAATTTATTAGTCCCCGGCATTGCTGATGCGATTCGGGCAAATCCCGCTCCTAAAGTCTATATTTGCAACGTGATGACCCAACCTGGTGAAACTGACGATTATAGCGCTCTCGATCACCTGAAAGCGATTGAAAAACACGGTGGCAAAGGTCTGATTGATCTGATGGTCGTCAACAAGCAGATCCCAAGTCCAGAGTTATTACAAAAATATGCAGAAGACAGCTCGACTCCGGTTCTCACAGACCAAGAAGAGATCGAAGCGTTGGGCGTTCGGATTATCGGAGCTGACCTTATTAGCGAAGAAAATCTAGTTCGCCATGACCCCGACAAGCTATTTAAATTAATTCGCCGATTGGTCTTCAACTTAAAAGATCGTCGACGAGGCTAAAAGCAAAATAAAAAGAAAGGGAGTGAGCAGCGTGGCATCTTTTGCAACAGAAGTAAAAAATGAACTGACCCGTTTGCCCCTAAATAAAACCTGTTGTATCGCCGCCGAAGCCCTCGCTCTTTTTCGAATGTCTGGTACCTTGATTTTGGATAAAGGACGATTTGGACTACGGTTCCATACGAAGCACGCCTCCATTGCCCGCCGTTTTCTCTCTCTCGTCCGGCAAAGCGATATCGGTTTAAATGCTGAGACCATGGTGCAAAAAGACTGGCGACTTAAAAAATCTAATTTATATCAGCTTCATTTTCAATCATCCGATGAGACCGTAAAACTTCTCGAACGAATGGGAATTATCGGCCCCAAAGGGTTCAATATCCACGGAGCCAATGACAAACCATTTGTGCGCAAGCAGTGCTGTCGTCGCGCCTATCTTCGAGGCGCCTTTTTAGGCGGCGGATCGGTAAATCGCCCAGAAGGTCGCTATCATCTCGAGCTAGTCACGACGAATTCATCGTTCGCCCAATTCATTCATGAATTAATGGAAAGCTTTGATTTGCTACCGCGCTTGATCGAACGAAAAGAGGAATGGGTCGTCTATCTCAAAGAAGGAGATGCGATTATTCACTTCCTTCAAGTCATCGGTGCCCTTGAAACTCTCATGGCCTTTGAAAATGTACGAGTTGTGAAAGAAATGCGCGGGAATGTCAACCGAGTAGTCAATTGCGAAACCGCAAACCTTCAAAAAACCGTCAACGCCTCACTTCGGCAGATGGAAGTGATCGAAGCCCTAGAAGAAGCTGAGCTACTTGAAAGGCTCACTTTCCCTCTGCGAGAAGCTGCTCTCCTAAGACTTCGACATCCGGAAGAACCCCTAAAAGACTTAGCGAGCCGTTTTCCCGGTGGGCTTAGTAAATCTGGACTCAATCACCGTATGCGCAAGCTCGAAGAGGTCGGTGCCAAATTATTAGAGCAGCATCGTGCCCAAGGAGGAAAATAGTGAGACGCCTTGTATCAGAACTTTCTAAGCTAATTCTTATTTTAGGTTTAATTTTTCTCGGATTATTTATTTATTGGCGAATCGTAGTGTTGCCAGAGTCCGGCGGCGTGCCGGTTCTTTCCTACCACAAGATCAGTACAGACCCCGATGAGATGAGCATTACACCAGAGCGGTTCACCGCTCAGCTCAAAGAACTACGACGAGCCGGGTACTATACGGTCCATCTAAGCGAACTTGCAGCTATCTGGGAGCGAGGCGAACGACCTGCTCCTGGAGCTCTTGTGATTACGTTTGATGACGGCTATCAAAACAACCTCTCAAATGCTCAACCGATTTTGGCCGATCAGCGGTACAAAGCAACGGTTTTTATTATTGTGAATCGACTTCTCCAGTGGGATCTACTTGACTGGGACGAAGTTCGTCAATTATCGGCCGAAGGCTGGGAAGTAGGCGTCCATACTTGGAGTCACGTTGATTTGACGGCTCGACCCGATTACCACGGCCCACTTGAAGTGGTAAAAGCCAGGCAGGAAATTTCCAAGCGAATTAATGGCCCAGTAAAATGGATCGCTTATCCGTTTGGTGCCTGG
The DNA here is from genome assembly GCA_018058445.1 of Negativicutes bacterium. GTDB lineage: Bacteria > Bacillota > Negativicutes > JAGOZY01 > JAGOZY01 > JAGOZY01. The sequence continues at coordinate 2,082 of JAGOZY010000189.1, forward strand.
AATCCCCAAGTTGCTGAGTGGGTGAAAAAAGGGGGATATCAAGGCGCAGTGACTGGACGAATGGGACTGGGTGATCCCACAGATGGACGAGAAATTGGCTTTTACAATTTAGATCGAATTCCGATCATTCCCGGTCGTCTACCAGCCGTTTTAGACATTCGACTGCGAATTTTCCGAGCCGAAGTCTATGAATTCTCTCGTTGGCTTTCTAAGTAATTTTGACTTGCTCCAAAAATAGGGCTATGTTATTATGATAGGAGCAAATCACGGACAGGAGGTGGAGACAAACAATGGAAAAGAAAAAACATGTCGTTACCATTAATGGGGGACACTCCCTGAAAGAAACCGTGAAAACTGGTGGTTGTGGCGAATGCCAAACCTCTTGTCAATCGGCCTGCAAAACTTCCTGTACAGTAGGCAACCAAGCGTGCCGAAAAGAGCAGTAAGAATTTTAAAGGGTCGAAAGCGCGAAAGCGTTTTCGACCCCTTCTTATCTATCGATAATGAGCGGATCAGCATCTGCAGATCTCGCTTTTTTTTATACACATAATTCATTTGGAGGCAGATATGAACGGACAAATTCACTCGTTTCGGCAAGGGGATCTCAATGTAGTCCTCGACATCCATTCTGGAATTCTTCATATACTCGATGACCCAGCCCAAGCAGTAGTTGAATACCTCAGCTCCGACCCCGAGGCAAATCGAGAGGACACAATGACAGCCCTCTTGAGCCGTTTTCCTTTGGCAGAGCTTGCTGAAGCCTGGGAAGATATCGCCGATTTACGCCGCAAAGAGCAACTTTGGGCAAGTCCCGCCGAGCTTCCAGACATCTTTGCTGCCCCGCCTGTGCTTAAGTCCCTGTGTTTGCATGTTGCTCACGACTGCAATCTACGTTGTGGCTACTGCTTTGCAGCGACTGGCGATTTCGGCGGTGGACGAGAATTGATGAGCTTTGAAGTCGGGAAAAAAGCCATTGATTTTCTGATCGAAAAAAGTGGAACCCGCAAGCATTTGGAACTTGATTATTTTGGTGGCGAGCCACTGATGAATCTTGGCGTCGTCAGAGAGCTAACTGCTTACGCAAAAGAGCAAGCCCGAATTCATGAGAAAGAATTTAAACTGACCCTGACAACGAACGGAGTTCTTTTGGACGAAAAGGCTCAGCAGTTTGTAAATGAAGAAGGGATCAGTCTGGTACTTAGCCTAGACGGCAGAAAAGACGTTCATGATCGGATGCGTCCAAATGCAGGTGGCCAAGGGTCTTACGAAACGGTTGTTAAGCGTTTTAAAGAAGTCATCGCTGGACGACCC
>JAGOZY010000190.1 GCA_018058445.1 Negativicutes bacterium
ATTTTGTACGAACTGGTTAGTTTTAATCATCGGTGCAAACCCTTGGGGCCCTGCGGGGTGCGCAGGGCCGGGACGCAGCGAGACAAAAAGGGGGAAAAGGGGGGAAAGGGGAAAAAGGGGGAGAAGAAGAACGCATCAGAGTAGTTGAGATAAGTGATTTAGACGGATTTGATTCGCTTAACTTGCATAAAAATGGTTGTCAAAAATTGCTACATGCCAAAGAAAAGTGGACGAAATACTTTATCTCAGCAGATGAAGTGAAAACGATACAAAACATTCGTGAAGATTCTCGATTCGTGAAATTTTCTGACTACGGAATCATCAATATTGGCATAACTACAGGGTATAATAATTACTTTTCCATTGATCAAAGAACTGCGCTGGAATTTGACTTAGAGCCTGTAACACTTCCTCTGATTGGGCGCAGCTCTCATGCACATGGGATATTTTTTACTAAAGACGATTGGGAAGCCAATCTTGAATTACAAAAAAAAGCACGTCTTATTGATTTCCCGGATATTCCACTTAACAAGTATCCATTGAAGCATAAGAATTACATTAAACTTGGCGAAGAAAATGAAGAACATGTAGGTTATAAGTGTTCAATTCGTGATCGATGGTACCGAGTGCCTTCAATTTGGGTACCAGATGCTTTTTTTCTTCGCAGAAATAACCTTTATCCTAAATTTGTCCTCAATAGGTGCGGAGCTGTTTCTACTGACACTATGCACCGCATGAAATTTAATGAGGGCATAGAACCGGAGAACGTTCTTTTATCTTATTACAATAGCATTTCCTTTGCCTTTACCGAAGTATGTGGTCGAAGTTATGGTGGCGGAGTTTTGGAAATTCTTCCCGGCGAAATGGGAAATATCCTGCTTCCTCGTGTTGAAAATGTAGACTTAAAGCTAAGAAAAAAACTCTTAGGCTATGTTGATGAAGTTGTGCGTAACAATAAAAATATAGAAAGAGCCTTGGACCTAGTAGACCAAGAGCTGTTGGTAAATACTCTTGGCATCGATAGTGGGTTATGTAGCGAATGCAGAGCTATATGGAAAAAATTACAAAAGCGCAGATTAAGCCGTAGTTATAGATAGTAGTTTAGAATGAGAAATTGAAGGTCGTATCTTTTTAGATGCCCAACTCATTAAAAGTTTGTTATCTATGTAGCATATCAATATCAATGATATTTTGACTGCAAAACAACTCCTTTGCACCATCTAGAACATGCTTTGATGGAGACACGAAAAATACAGCCAAATTTTCTTTGCTTCTTGTGCAGCAGACATAGAACAGTTTTCTCGTGCGCTCTAAAATTCCAGCGTCGCTGGCTGGAGAGCTTCCAGGTTTCCCAATCTCACTGAGTAGCTTGTCAAAATTATACTTAGACCATTTGCCATTATCCATAATCACCAACACATTATCGAATTCATCACCCTTCGTTTTGTGCTGGGTAGAAAACGGTGTTTGCCCCTCAAGGTAGCGGTAAAGACTCAAAAATTCAGCATAAGGAACTTTGATAACTTGATCATAGATGTATTTGCTCCTGCCAATAAAGCGGTGCAATGCATCACCCTTCTGGCAAATTTTCAAGGAGTGCGCCAACTCAATGACCTCTCCAATAGTTTTTCCCGATTCAGGGTGTAGGATTTGTTGAACTTGGGTTTGCAGTTCTCTTTTGTCTGCGGCCTTTGAAACTTTGAAGTCGGTTGCTTTCAAGAATTGGTTGAAATTCCTATTTTCATACAAGCCGATGATATTTTGGATCTTAAATAAATGCTTAATCAGGGCATCACGGCTAGAGCCTTTCTTTGCTTCTACTTCTGAGGTTTGTTTTTTGTCATCTAGCAGGTGGTCTTTATCTACATAAACTTTTAAAAATGCTAAAAAATCATATTGCTTTGCTGCCTCAAACACTTTTGGATGTTGATCGATATATTCCTGCATTCCTGACGTCGGAAGGAGTTTTTTATTTTTCGGAAATTTGGCATACAGGTCATCCAAAACTTCACCAAAAGTTTTTCCGGTATAGCTGTCACGTTCAACGTCATTATCACGCATAAAATCTTTAACTCTTCTGCGGTAATCAATAATTTTATCTTTATCGTATATTTCCATCAAAGCTGGGAAGTTGGCTTTATCAGCGATGAGATTGTGGGTCAGGTTAAGCTCTTTTGTCCTGATGGCATCGGAAAAATCCCATCCTAAAAAATTACGCACGCGCTCCAGATCTGGAGAGCTGGAGTATAAAAAGACAGCCGTCCCCATCTTTACCTTTCCAGTTGCAGGCTCCATGTTTGGAGCATCCACCTGCTCAGAAGGATGCTGAGTAATGCTATCCGTTCGCAATTTGTTCGCCAGATCAATCACAGCTTGCGGATTTCGCCGATTCTGTTCAAGCTTCACTTCATGTACAACTCCGGCGGTCAGATATTCATCAAGATTGCCAACTCCTTTTTCGTAGATGGCCTGCATAGCATCGCCAAAAAAACCAACAACGTTTTCTTTTGAACTTTGCGCTAGGTGCCTAAGAAGGATATCCGTAACCTCAACATGAGTATCCTGATATTCGTCAACAAGAATAAAATGATATCTGTCTTTAATGATATCACATAACTTTGAGTAACGAGAAAACATCAATCCCGCCAGAATAATAACTGCATCATGGGAAATGACACCTTCTTGTAGTCTCTGTATCTCTTTGTATTGAATTCCGTGGCTAAGCGAAGAAAAAAAATCATCTGTGATAGCGGCTTCATCAGGGAACGTAAAAGTAGCATCATCTACATCTCTAATCCGCTCAATAATAAGTGCCTGTAATTCCCTTTGAAATTGCTGCATGTTGTCCCACAAAAAATCGTGGATGGTCGAAACCCTCAAGTTGTCATGAGAAATTCGCTCTTTAATCTGTTCAACCGCAGTATTTGTATAGGTTATACAGGAAATTCCCGCATGAGGATTCTTTTCAATTACTCTTTCTAAAACTTTTGCCAGAGTATAGGTCTTACCACTCCCGGCTCCGCCGCTGAGCAGAAAGTGATGTCTCGCATTAACATGCTCCATCACCTCGTCAATGACTCGTTCGGTTTCGCTCTTTACAGCTTGCGCAGCCATTCAAGACCCTCCTCTATATAAAGTGGAACCGACCAGATATTCTTAGGAGTCTTGTCAGACTCGTTGAAGATTTCTGGTTCGTAAAGAAGAAGATCAAGCGCAAAGGCTGACTTTTTCTTGATACCTTTTTGAGCTAGGGAAAAAGAGTCGTTGGTCTGCTTAAACAAATTAAGCCACTTGGGCCGCAAGGATTCAAACTTATCTCCATGTTCAAAAATAAATGGCTTATTTTTTATTTTTTAAGATT
>JAGOZY010000009.1:0-7297 GCA_018058445.1 Negativicutes bacterium
TACGTGGGCACTACCGGGATTAAAGACTCCACCCCAAGTGCCAGCAAAAATAGCAGCGGCAGCTGCTGCCGGATGAACTCCTGCTCCGATCAATGCCGGAATAAGTACTGCACCTACTGCGGCAGCTACCCCAGCTGCACTAGGTAGAGCAATATTGACGAGGAAGGTAACGATGATTGCCCCAGGAATAAGAATCGGTCGAAGCCGACTGAGAGGCTTCGTCATTAGATGAACTAAGTGAAGATCACACTGAGTCACTTTCATAACAAAGGCAAATCCCATAACTGTACAAATAACAGGAACCAGACCCGGATTGACCATCGCCTTGGTAAAGCCCTCCAGAGCCATCCAAAATTTTCCAGCAAGGACTGTCATCGCCAGTCCACCTAAAAAAAGCACCAAGCGAGTCTCATATTTACGGATAATTGCAGCAAAAACCAAAACAACGATTAACGCACCCATCCAAACCATAAATCATCCTCCTTTATAAGAATTTAATTAAAGAGAATATTCGCCCTATTCAAGTCATTCACCTGCTAAAAAAGTTCCCCTAAATTCATGAATATGAGATAATGAATACAAAGTTTTTATTTAGGGTAAAAAAAAACGGAAGAAAGAGTGGGTGAAAAGCCGTGGATTTACAACGTTTTTCTCTAGAAACTTACCTGAAAGAATTGGAAGTACTTGTCAATATTGACAGCGGAAGTCGTATGCCGGAAGGAACAGGAGCGGTGGCTGAGTGGTTTGCAGAGCGATTTCAAACGATGGGCTGGGCAGTTAAAAAGCGTGACTTGGGGCCTGATGTCGGACCGGGCTTAGAAATTCGAAATCAGCCAGAAGGGGCAATTGATCTTTTGCTGATCGGTCATATGGACACTGTTTTTGGGCCAGATGAGACCCAAAGACGACCCTTCAAAAAAGAAGGAAATCATCTGACTGGACCCGGAGTTTACGACATGAAAGCCTCACTTCTTTCTGGCTATTATGCAGTGAAATTATTGCAAGAAGCGAATGAACTGGGTGATCTATCTATTTGTCTCGCTTTTAATCCAGACGAAGAAATTAGCTCGACTTATTCTCGATCATGGATTGAAGAATTAGGGAGAATAACAAAGCGAGCAATCGTCATGGAACCGGCGCGCGCGAATGGTGCGATGGTGAATGCACGCAAAGGGGTTGGACGGTTTTCTATTGATTTCCTCGGAGTTCCTGCTCACGCGGGGGTTGCTCCTGAGAAAGGAGCTAGTGCGACGGAAGAACTTGCTCATTGGTTACTTGCCTTGCACAGTCTGACTGATTATGAAAAAGGAACGACCCTCAATGCAGGCGTCATTCAAGGCGGAACAGTCTCTAATGTAGTTGCAGAAAAAGCCCATATGGCAGTTGACTTACGAGTCAAATATCCAGAAGAAGCCCTGCGGGTAGAGGCTAAGCTGAAAGAACTTCAGGAAAATCCCTTTAATCCACGAGTTCAGGCAACTGTTTCGGGCAGTCTAACTCGTCCTCCTCTTGTCCCGACAGCAGAGACTCTGAAATTTTGCGACGAAGTGACGGCCATCGGTGAGGCAGTCGGTGTCAAAGTCGAATGGATATTTACTGGTGGTGGGTCAGACGCGAACCTCCTGGCTCCATTGAATGTTCCTGTGATCGATGGAATGGGGCCGGTTGGCGGGGACTCTCACAGTGCGAAAGAATATGTTGAAGTGGATTCTATCGAGCCTCGTTTAAAGCTTCTTGGTGCGACAATTCGAATGATGGCTCAAAATAAATAAACAAAAAGCTCACATTTTTAATGTGAGCTTTTTGTTTCCTAAAGTAAGCATTGTAAAAAGTAAGATAAATTTATATACTTAGAAAGTAAGATTTTGGAGAAGTATTTTTGAATTTCTAAAATATGTTTGAAGAGGGTGGATGTTATATCTAATTTGTCAAAAAGGAAATTTTATAGAAAAAAGATTTTTACAAGTTTGGCGGGTTTAGGTTGTGCAACCTGTTTGGCATCGATTGGAAATGCGAATACGTATAATACAACTGTGAATCCGTCGGTAACGACTTTAGTAGATGGGGATCGAGTGGAAACGACGAATCAAGAGGGTATCTTAGATACCTCTTCTTCATCACCGGGAGTGCAGATACCTAGTAATGGAAAAATCACTGTAAGTGCAAGCTTTGATCAAAGCGCTCCGGCTCCTACGGTAGCACAACGCTCAGCGATTTATTTGAGTAATGGGATTACGAATCAGCTAGGAACTGGGACTGAGGTTACAGCTTCTTTTAGTGGCCCCGCTTATGCAGGGATCAATAGGACGTTTGATGGTATCTATTTAGGTAGCACTTCAAGCTTAAATGCGAATCAACTGACTCTTACAGTTTCATCAACGAATCCAGATGTCAACTCTCTTAATGGGATTTTTGCACCAGGAAACGTGGACCTGGGAAGTAATAGTCAAGTCAATGTCACTTCAAATGGTTTAGGCTCAGTAACTGGATTAATGATTCAAAAGAATTTGACAGCGGATCATTTTACTTTAAATGTCGCAGGGCCTTCGACGATTGGAATATATGCTGCCGGTGCAGGAACAACAATAGATCTCGGTACTGGAAGCGCAATCAACAGCCTTTATTCCGGTACTGCGACAGGGATTTATATAATTTCTGCTGGTTCGTTGGTCGCTGACCAATTAGGTATTACCTTGCAGCATAGTAGCAATACAGGCAGTGGTGGGGAGGGCATGTTTCTTAATTATTCGGGGGCTCCCTCTAGCCTTAGTGTCAATTTAAAAGACAATAGTTCTATTTTTACATACGGTACTCGTACTTCAGGTATTTATGCCTGGAATAGCGGTGTGCTATTTCAAGCAAATAGTAACTTAACGATTGAAACACGGGGGGCTGAGAGTCAAGGCTTTGTTGCGCAAAGTGGCGCCGTTGCGAATTTGGGGACTTCTGCATCAATTACAACTTGGGGAAATACAAATCAAAGTGCCTCCAACATTCCTAATTACAGTAGCGCGGCAGTGATGGCTCGCGGCGGGACAATAACCATTGGTGACAATTCAAGTCTGACTACTCATGGTAATGGCTATAGTATGGGTCTTTTTCTAAATGGAAACGGTAGTATTGTTACCGTTGGTGATAATGTGAAGATAAGTACCTACGGTACTTTTGATAGTTCTTCTCGAGCTCCTTTTGGGATTTTATCGCTTACAGGAAGTCCAATCTTTATTGCTGGAAAAAAACTACATGTAACTACTTATGGAAATGGCGCTAGTGGGATTTTAACACAAAACGCTTCTACAATGGACTTGGGACAAAATGCGACCATTGCTACTTTTGGGAGTGACGCATCTGCTCTTGAAATATACACGACTGCGACTCTGATTGCAGATGGGGCAAAGTTTATCACGGCTCAGTCTGATTCGGATGCGATCGTAGCAGGTGGGACAACAGTCACCACGTTGACCGGCACATCTGGTGCTACAACAATCAGTGCTGCTAATGGTACGGGGATAGCTCTTAATATGAGTGCTAGTAGTCAGCTTATTGGCACTGGAGTTATGAATATTTTAGGGAATATTAAAAATTTGGCAACGAGCCAAGTGAATCTTACTTTTGATCCAAACTCTTATTTACTAGGCTCGTGGGTAACTGATGCAACGGCTACTGGCAATCTTACACTAAACGGCAATAGTCTATGGGATATGACTAGCAACTCCAATTTGACTAATTTAACTTTAAATGGTGGGAAAGTTCAATTTTCCGGAAATGATTTTTATACATTGACTCCTCAGAATATGAGTGGGAACGGTACCTTGGGGCTTCGTGCAGATATCGGAATCCAGCAAGGGGATTTGGTTAATGTTTTGGGCAGTAGTGGTGGAAATTATCTACTAAGCATTCGCGACTACGGCAATCAGCCAACAGATTCATCCTATGAGCACCTGGTAGTGCAAACGGCAGATGGGGTAGGTGAATTTTCTTTAGCTCATCCCGTTGATGCTGGAGCTTGGCGATATGGACTTCATCGTGGAGGCGGAACAGATTCACCGGATAACTGGTACCTTTACAAAAGTGGCGAAATCACACCTGCTGCGGATGCCGCCATTAATGATAATCGGGCGAGTTATTTATTAAATTATTCTGAGATTCAGACTCTATTGCTTCGAATGGGCGATATTCGAAAGAATCCAGATCAAGGCAATGTCTGGGCTAAAGTCAATTTTGGTGAATATGATGTAAATCAATCAGGCTATTCAGATGGCTTCCACCAAACCTTTAAAGGTTTTCAAGCGGGGGGCGATGGTAAACGTCAATGGGGAAGCGCAGATGTGTATCTCGGTGCGACTGCTGGCTTTAATCGGAGCAACCAGTCATATTCGGAAGGAAAAGGATCGATTGATTCCAAGTTTTTAGGGGCCTATGGTACTTATATTCATCCATCTGGTTTTTATACGGATGTAGCCTTGAAATTTGGTTGGCAGGATCAAGAGTTTAGAGTGCGTGATTCGGGAGGCTATTTAGTTACGAATGAGATAAGTACTCGCGGTATATGGGGCACCGCAGAAGTGGGGAAAACGTTTCCGATCGGCAAAAAAGGATGGTATCTAAAGCCGCAAATACAGATCGGTTTAGGTCATCAAAGTGGTGAAGACTCTGTCACATCGAGTGGTACAGATCTATATTATAATTCTTATGATTCTGTAATCGGTAGGCTGGGTTTAGTCGCAGGATATGAAATCAAAAAAGGTGAAAATCCAATTAATCTTTATGCGAAAGCTTCTTATATCCATGAATTTGATGGACGAACGGCAGTTACTATTGGCAGTGAGACTTTTCGCCCCGATCTAGGTAATTCTTGGTGGGTTTATGGAGTCGGTGTAACTGCCAGAGTAAAAGACAAGCACAATCTCTATCTTGATCTTGAGCGATCCACTGGTGGGAAATTTACTCAGCTATGGAAATTTAATGCGGGATATCGTTTTCAGTGGTAAATCAAATGAAAAAGCCCTTCCAAAATATTGGAAGGGCTTTTCTTTGGCTCAAGATTACTTAAACCGCTTCGATACAAAGAGCGAGCAATTTGACTCGTTCGATCATACCGTCGAGTAAGATGTATTCATCAACACTATGGTTAAGACCTCCACGAGATCCCATAGAACATACGGTAGGTGCTCCTACTTTAACTGTGTGGGAAGCATCAGAACCGCCACCGACAACGAATCCTTCGATTTCAATTCCAAGTTTTCGTCCCTGTTCTTGGACGAGAGCAAAAAGCGATTTTACTTGCTCAGTGGTTTCCATGGGCGGGAAGGCTGGACGCATTTTTTCAAGGGTTGTTTCGGTACCTTGGATATAAGTTTTATCAGCAATTTTTTGGAGATTGTCGAGTGCTTTTTCCATTTCGGCTAAAGTTGTGGCGCGGATATCAATGGATAGACTCGCATTATCAGGAACTGCGTTAAATACAACGCCACCTTTGATTGTCCCTACGTTAAAGGTAGTTCCCGAAGCAAGATCGGTTAAATTATGGATATCAATAATTTTATGAGCGGCTTCAAGTATTGCACTCGCCCCTTTTTCAGGCTCGTTGCCTGCATGAGCGCCAATTCCTTTGATATTCATAATCGGGTTCGCGGTTCCTTTACGTCCGATGATGACTCCACCATCTGGGCGCCCAGATTCCATGTTGAAAACCGCGTCTTTGCCTTTAGCAGTTTCTTCAAAAAGATCGCCTGCATTTGTAAATGGATGAGCAGTTTCTTCGTCACCGCAGAAGAAGACTGTGATATCTTTATCCTGCCAACCATCTTCATACATCGCTTCAAGAGCAAAAAGTCCGACTGTGATTCCGCTTTTCATATCAAGAACGCCAGGGCCAAAAGCTTTTCGTTCTTTAATTGTGAAAGGACGGGCGGCAACAGTTCCTTTCGGGAATACTGTGTCCATATGACCCATAATCATTACTTTTTTTGCATTTGGATCTTTTGCCGCTTTGTGACCAAAAACGTGAGTAGCTGCACCGGGTGTTTCGACCAACTTAGCATCAAAACCGAGTTCGACAAGTTTAGCTTTGATGTGCTCGGCAACTTGATGAATGCCTTCTAAGCTGTCCTTAGCAGAGTCAATATTGACGAGGGTTTCTAAAAATTTAAGCATTGCAGGCTCTTTACTATCGATTGATTTGAAAATTTGTTCTGTGTTCATAGTGAAACCTCCTTTTATTTTAAGCCAGTTAATTCAGTGGAAGTTTATAGGAATAAACGGGTCATCCACATCGCAATTGCAGCATCGAAGAGACAAATACCAATCATTAAAGGATGGTACTTCGAAGGAGTTCCTGAAACAACAACAATACGAACATAGTGCCCAAGTAATGTACCCATTAGAATGACCGCAGGATAAAGGATTGTAGCTTGGGCAGCTGTCAAGATTCCTTCATTATAGAGAGAGGCTGCAGCTCCGGCGCCGGCAGCTTTTGCAAAAAATGCTGAAATTAACACAACTGCAGCTTCACCGGGAAGACCCCAGATTGCCATGATTGGACTCATAACGTTTCCAATCAGAACCATCAATCCGGTTTTTTGGAGAATAAAAATCAGAACAAAGGCGAAAATCATTGCAGGCATAATGTGTTCTACAACAATTTTAAATCCTTTTCGACAGCCATCAATAAAGAGTTCAATGAACATTCTTTCTTGTTTCACTGGTTGTGTACTCATTCAATCGTCCTCTCTTTCTTTTCAGTGAAATTGAGGATCAAGCGAACCACATTTGCACCGATGATTTTTGCAACGATTTGGATTAGGATGATAAGCCCCGGAGCAAGTAAACTGATTGGTAGTAATGCGCCACCAGCACCGATTGTATTTGTAATTGTCGCTGAGCCTGCATATTGATAAGAAACGAAAATAACTCGTTCTTTTTCATTAATTGCATCTTCTTCTCGAAGCTGGCGAGTCATAACAGACCCGACATCAGAACTATTTAAGGAAGCAACAAAAGCTAAACCACAAACCCCAGGAATTCCTAACAAAACTCTGAACAGTGGCTGAAAAAGCTTTTGAGCGGCCCCAAGAGCGCCATAATATTCGAAAACTTCAATTAAGCCGAGAGCTAACATGACCGTTGGAAAAAGTACAAAGGCCTCCATAAAACCACGGCGACTGCCTTCTGCCTTGGAAGCGCCGACAAGATCGGTACCGAATTTACCCATCATTGCGGAGAAGTCAAAAGCGGCAAGCCAAGTTAAACCAGGATATTTTGCTAAAGTTGGAATGAGTCCGGAGAAGAGAAAAAT
>JAGOZY010000009.1:7397-10829 GCA_018058445.1 Negativicutes bacterium
AGACGAGTTCCTTTTTCTGCTGGTGTAAGTCCGAGAGATTCTTGTACAAAACGAGGTCGCTCGGTGGGGGTACGACGAGGAATTGTAGGACTCGTTAGTTCTGGTAAAGTATCCTCTCGTTCGAGCCATTCAAGTCGCCTTTTTAACTCGGTGACACTTGTTTTAGCTGGTTTTCCAACTGTATTCGAATAAGCATACTTCCAAGTAAGTAGTGAGTCCATTAGAGGAGCATTTTCTGTCGGAGAAAGGCTTTGACCACTTTCGAGCGCTTTTCGTTCAGGGAAAGTGGCTCGTCGTTCTTCACTTTTATCTTGCAGATCATGGTGAAGTGTAAGCGCCCAGATAGATTCACTATGAAGCGTATCTAGCGGAATGGGCGCGCCAAGTTCTTGCAACAGTGATTGGGAATCTGAGTGACGAGATACTGCCAGAAGTAACCAATCTAGATAAGAAGAGCTGCCTAAAACCAATCCGGCTGGCAAATTATCTTCGGCCTGGCAAGTTTTTAACGCGGCTTCTTTTATTTTTGTATGAAGCTTTGCTGCCGAACCAATCAAAACGAGTTTTTCTTGGGCTCTAGTAAGAGCAACATACAAAATTCGTAATTCCTCTGCTTTCGCTTCACGTTCCATAGCGATCTGGATGGCTTGCCTTGCGGCAGTTGGGTAGCGATAACGAAGTGCGAGATCTGTACGATAAGGACCGGCACCGAGTCTTTTGTGAAAAATCATGGGCTGCGCTTTGTCACGTAAATTAAAGCGTTTGCCCATATTTAAAAGAATAACTGCGGGAAATTCTAAGCCTTTACTTTTATGAATGCTGAGAATGCGAACGAGATTTTCACCAGCACCTAGAATACGTGCTGGGCCCCAATCACTACCTTTCTCTTGCATTTTACGGATAAATCGCAGAAATCGGCCTAAACCACGTTGGCCAGATACCTCGAATTCACGAGCCCGTTCTTGCAGAGCGAGTAGGTTTGCCTCTCGAAGGGCACCACCGGGCAAGGCGGCGACTAAGACATCATACTGTGTATCTGCTAAAATGTGACGGATCAAGGTAGTGACGCTTTCCTGCCTTGAAATGGCTCGCCAGTTTTTCCAGTGCTGAAGAAAGGACTCTATTCGGCTTCGTAAATCTTCTTCGAGTGAACCAGCTGTGCGAGCTTCTTGTATCGCCTCCCAAAAGTTTCCTTGGGGTTTGACGAGCCGAATTCTTGCCAAATCAATCTCTGTAAAGCCGCCTAACGAGGAACGTAAAGTCGCGGCAAGTTCGATATCTTGACGCGGATTATCAATGACAGCAAGGACTGCCAGCAAAGTACGGATTTCCGTTTCTTCAAAATATCCTTCATCAATCTCGGCATGGCAAGGTATGTCATAGCTTCGAAAGATTTCGATCAAATCAGGAGTGCGGCCTTTTACAGAGCGAAGTAAAATAACTCCATCTCGCCACTGAAAATTCCGGTAACCTCCTTGGTTATTCCGTAGTTTTTTATCCCAAACTTGCTTCGGAGTAGATCCGCCATGCCAATTTTTTAGTAATTGCGCAGCCAAATGAGCCTCTTTTCGGAACTCACTTTCGTCAGCCAAGCTATTTTCAGCATCCTCATCGGTGTCTAGTTTTTCAATTAAATGAAGTTCAATAGGACCTGCGAGAGTTGTTGCATCAGGGGCTAAAAAATCGGAACCAGCCTGCAAAGCTTCTTCCGGGCCGTAGACCATCTCGGCAGCGTCTAAACTAAAAAGCTGCTCAAAGATAAAGTTGATCCCTGACAGAATTTCAGGACGGCTACGGAAATTTTTCGCCAGATCAACTCGTTCGCATTCAGGGACTTGTGGATAGTTGAGATATTTTTGCAGGAAAAGTTCAGGCTCTGCGAGCCTAAACTTATAGATACTTTGCTTGACATCTCCTACTTGAAAACGCCAAGCGCCACAGTCATCGCAGAGGAGCGAAAGAATTGCTTCTTGGACACCATTTGTATCTTGATATTCATCAATTAAAACTTCCGTAAACCGTTGTTGTAATTCAAGAGCTGCGGCTGAAGGTTCAATTTTTTTATCAGGAGTACTACCTTCTTTACGCAAAATGGCTAAAGCCCCATGTTCGAGATCCGCGAAGTCAGCGCGGCCGAGATCGATTTTTTTCTTCTGATAAGCTTCATAAAACTCAATGGTGATTTCCGCCAAGAGCTTCAATTCCGGTGCGACGACTTTTAGATCGTCGAGTAGATCATTTCCACTTCGAGCAAAGTATTTTTTCAAACTTTCAATGCGCTTTTTTAAGTAATCCCGTTGACTTGAGAAAAATTCTTTATCTTCGATTTCGGCAGAAGGAGAATTTTTTCCAACTCCCCAGCTAGCTGTTGGAAACTTTGAATGAGCCAATTGATCAGAAAAAGCATTCCAACTTTGATCTAACGCAGTTTGGAGCTCGTCAATCACAGCTTTGTCATTAAGAAAAGTATCGCCATACGAACGATTTCGTCGAGCTGATTCTTCGCTGAGGCTGAACAAGAGATGGTCTGCATCCTTTAAGACAATTTTGGCATAACGAAGGATTTCTTTGGCCCAAGGGGTTTCTTCAAAAGATTGCTCCTTGGGAATATAGAGTAAAGAGCCTATCTGAGAAAGCCAGTGCAGAGGCCAAGGTTGGCTTAAAGAAAGATTATGTAGCTGGAGGATGAGCTCGCGTAAGGCCCGATCATCTTGGCTGCCTCCATGGCTATCAGCTAAGTCAAGAAAGGATTCTTCGCCTATTTCGTATCGGGACTCAAGTACTAAATCCAATACATCTTCTTTAAGTAAAAGAGCTTCGGTATCTGTTAGTAAGCGGAAGTTCGGTTCCCAGCCAAGTTCATGGATATATTGGCGAATTAAATTTTGACAAAATCCATGAAGGGTCGAAATTGCCGCTCCTGAAAGCAATGTAAGCTGGGTGTCGAGTTGGTTTCGAAGAACAGGGTCAGCGGTATGTTTTAGACGGCTAGAGAGACCATCAGCAATTCGTTTACGCATTTCAGCCGCCGCAGCATTCGTGAAGGTAACGACAAGCAAGTTATAGATGCTTGCCGCATCATTTGGGTCAGTGATTCTTTGAAGAATCCGTTCGACGAGCACAGCTGTTTTACCTGAGCCAGCAGCAGCAGCGACAAGTAAATCAACGTCCCGCGCTTCAATAGCTCTTTGCTGTTCAGTTGTCCAACTCATCCGGCTTCACCTCTGCTTTCAGTCGCGCAAAAATTTCTTCGTCTTTCAAAGTCTCGAGTTGTCGATAATTATTTCCTTGAAATCGATCAAACTGGCAGAATGAACGATAAGGACAAAACGTTGCTGTACAGGCAATTTGAGATCCGATTTGGTAAGGAGCTATCTCGACATTTCCAGCGCAGATCGACTGCCCTGATGCTACTAAAGTTGCCTCAAGATG
>JAGOZY010000191.1 GCA_018058445.1 Negativicutes bacterium
ATTTTAGATATTGTCGGCCCACTTGGATCAGGAGCTTATAGTCTCCCTTATTCCTTTTACAATAGCAGCAAACCAAATATTGATTTAGTCGGTGAAGAATCAGACCTGCTGCAAGCCGCAGGACGTCGCACGACGAATTTACCGATTATTTTTCAAGACTTTAAATTAATGTGGCGAGATATCGAAGCTGATCGCCATATGGGAATGCCTTTAGATGTGAGCATGGCGGCCCTAGCTGCAAATGCAGTCGCCCTAAAAGAAGACGATTTAGTCTTCAACGGCTCAAAAGAGCTAGGCCACGAAGGTTTATTTACCGCAACAGGCCGACAAAAACAAAAAATTTCAAATTGGACCGAAAATGGCGTAGCTCTAGCCGATGTAGTAAAAGCAAAATCTGCTTTGGCAGACGCAGGTCATTATAGTGACTGTGCCTTAGTCGTTAGTCCTACCTTATATGGCAACTTAGTACGTCAATATGGCGTAACAGGCATGCTAGAGCTGGATCAAGTCAAAGCTCTTGTCGGTGGTGGCGTATTTTACTCCAACATGATCAAAGGCAACAAAGCCGTTCTGATTTCAAATCGTGCACCGAATGTACAACTCGCGATTGGACAAGATCTAATTACCGCTTATACAGAAGCTACTGCGATGAACCATATATTCCGGGTTATGGAAACCGCTGCGCTTCTTATTCGCCGAGCAGATGCAATCGTAACGTTAGAATAGCAAAGCCTAAAAGAGTTTCACTGTAAAAAGTGAAGCTCTTTTTTTTGCGGTCTTCCTCAAGCTTTGTTACAATGAGAGAATAAAGAGGTGAGAAGTTTGAAAGTTTGGCTGAGTGCAGTGATTTGGGATGAAGAATTAAAAAAAGGAACTTCACAGATTGAGCTTCTAGAAAAAGTGAAAGCTCTCTCTCTAAGTGGTGTGGAGCTCCGCCCCTATTGGAATGAGACAGATGAATTGAATGAATTTCACCAAAAAGCGGTTGAGATGAATTTAGGTCTAACTTATGCAGGCAAGGAGTCCATTATCGGCTCTTCTTTGACTGACTCATTCAATCATTTTGAAAAAATGAAAGAATCAATCGATATCGCTTGGCAATTAGGCTCGTCTTTGCTTCGGGTAAATATTTCTTTTGAAGCGGACTGGTCGCTTCTTCGTGATGAAAACTGGCAGGCGCAAGCTCAAGCCATGATTACCTATGCAAAAAGTTTTGGAATTGAGCTCGTGGTGGAAAATCCACCCTGCTTTGCAGTCGGACGAATTGCGGAAGTAAAAGCACTCCTCGAAGCCCTTCCTGGTCTTAAGTTAACATTTGACACCGGAAATTGGATGATTGTTGGTGAGCACCCTGTCCACGCAGCTCGCCAGCTAGCCCCGTGGATTGGTTATTTGCACTTAAAAGATGTGCGCTTTTTAGAGGATGGTCAGTATGGACACCTTCAACCTGGTGCTGGCGGGCTTGATTTTAAAAACTTATTAGCTGAAATTTATGCAAGCGGCTATCAGGGTCCAGCCGTCCTGGAATTTCATGGTGGAAAGGATCCTGAAAAGCGAATTCAATCAGCCCTAGAGTATTTAAAGGAAGCAGGAGCTTATTAATGGAAGAATTTCGCGGAATATTAGAGCGAATTACATTTCATAACTCAGATAATGGGTATGTAGTGGCAAAGGCGCGACCAGTAGACGGAAAAGAAGGAATTACGGTAGTAGGTACTCTCCACGTCCCCCTACTGGGCGAAGAACTTCGTTTTCAAGGTAACTGGATCATTCATCCTCGGTTTGGTCGGCAATTTCAATTTGCTCGCTGCGAACGAGTGCTACCGACATCCACCGAGGGAATCATTCGGTTTCTTTCGTCTGGGGCAATTCGAGGAGTTGGGCCAGTCACTGCCGCAAGGCTCGTCGAGAAGTTTGGTGAGCGAACGCTAGACGTGCTAGAGAACCATCCAGATGAGCTAAAAAAATTAGATGGCATTGGTGAGAAAAAACTAGCTCAGATTATCGAATCCTATCAAGAGATGACCGGGCTTCGAGATATTATGCTCTTCTTAGAGACAAACGGCGTTTCGGGAACCTACGGAGCACGGATTTTTGCGGCCTATGGTGAGATGTCACTGGCAGTACTCCAACAGCAGCCCTACCTACTCGCTCAAGAGATTCAAGGGATAGGATTTCGGATTGCCGATCGCCTTGCGCGATCTTCCGGCCTAGAGCCAGAGAACCCCAATCGTTTAAATGCCGGAGTCTTTTTTACTTTGGATCGAGTCGTTCAGAGCGGACACGTCTGCCTGCCAGTTGAGATGCTCAAAAAAGAAGCGTCAACTCTTCTTCAAGTTGAGGAAGAATTGGTGAGCGAATGTATTGAGCGGATGATTGATCGACAAGAGCTGGATATCGAGACCCTCGGTGGAGAAATTCTAGTCTACCCAGATTTTCTTTATCGAGCGGAAAAAGCAGTCGCAAAAAATTTATTGAAACTTCGTAAAGCCGCCAAACCAATAAAAACATATATTGGTGAACAACTTCTTGCAGAGTGGGAAGACCGATCGAAATTGGAACTGGCAGTGGCTCAACGAGCTGCCGTGACTATGGCAATTACCGATGGAGTGATGGTCCTGACCGGTGGGCCGGGTACCGGAAAGACGACGACCATTCGAAGCATCTTAGAAGTTTTAGATGGTGCAGGACTCCGGGTGCTTTTAGCGGCTCCAACCGGAAGAGCCGCCAAGCGATTAGCCGAAACTACCGGACGGGAAGCTTCGACGATCCATCGTCTACTCGAAGCGGAGCCCACTGCCGATGGCCCGTTGCGCTTTAGCCGCAACGAATCGCGAACTCTAGAAGCGGACGTCGTTATTGTAGATGAATCGTCCATGCTAGACTTGGTTTTAACTCATCATTTGATCTTAGCTTTGCCAGAGGGCTGCCGATTGGTTCTGGCTGGCGATGCGGATCAATTACCATCGGTCGGGGCAGGTTCGGTACTTAAAGATATTATTCGATCAGAAGCCATACCGGTGACCCGTCTGACGGAGGTTTTCCGGCAAGCTCAAGAAAGTGCCATTGTTCGCAATGCTCATCGAATTAATCACGGCCAGCTTCCAGAATGGAAAGCCGGGGAATTTTCCTTTGTTTCAATTGAAAATCCCGAACAAGTGGCAGAAAAAATTATTCAAATTTGTAGTGTCGACTTACCGGCCGAAGGGTATCATCCGTTAAGAGATGTCCAGGTTATATCACCGATGCATCGTCAGCCCGCTGGCGTAGAGAATTTAAATAAGAAACTTCAAGCGGCAATCAATCCACCCCAAGAGGGAGAACTTGAGATTCG
>JAGOZY010000010.1 GCA_018058445.1 Negativicutes bacterium
CGATCGGTCCAGATTTCTTTCTACAATCAGCTTTTCGACTTCATCTGTTAGGGATAGGTTGAGATCATCTAAAAATACAAAACGAATGAGTCCTTGAATTTGGGGCTCTTCGGCATTGTGCAATAGAACTCCTTGGATGCTCCAACCGGGCGGTAATTGGCCTGGTAGTCCGGTGTCAGACCAATCGTCCGCTGAAACCGAAAGGGTTAGGCCACAGAATAGAAGTAGGGTAATGAATAGGGTTCGCAATTTCATAAAAATTCCTCCATTATTTTTATTTTATCAGTTTTTACTTTTTGAGTTCCAGGTCATTCCAGCTACGATAAGTAAGAATAGGGTGCCAACTACTGCGATCGAATCATTTACCATGACGCCAGTGCGTGTTGCCTCCATGTAGGCGGCAACTCCAATGAACATAAATGTATTTTCAACTAGGTTTTGAATGGCGATGGTTTTTCCCGCACCGATTGTCGAGTGCCCCACTCGCTGTAGACAGGCATTCATCGGTACGATGTAAACTCCGCCGAGGAAACCTATCAGAAGTAGAAAGAATCCAGTCAGAATCAAGTTATCCACAAACAGAAAGGCGAGAATCCCCAGTCCCATCCCAAAGCCATAAGCGAGGGTACGCCGATATTGATCCAGCGAAATCAGCCTTGGGGTCATTGTCGCGCCAAGTGCGATGCCAATGCCGGTAATGCCGATGATCAGGCCGATTGAGGCGCCACTTTCTATGCCAAGCTTCAAGGGAACCCAGACGAATAAGATCAGCCTTAAAACTCCCGTTGCCATCCAGAAGGAACCAGTCCCGATCAGAGAGAAGCGAGCCGCAGGGTCTCGAAAAAGTCCTTTGATATCAGTCCAAAAGACTTTGAGCGACTCTCCATAGTGGATAGCTTTGTTGCCTCCATCCCAAGGAATCCAGTAGGTAGCGCCCATGGAGAGCCCGTAAAGAATAATGCAAAAGGCAAAACCGATCTGAGGGGAGTGGTCGGCAACGATACCGCCGGCGATGGCTCCAGTCAGAATGGCGAGGATCGTTGTGCTTTCTAGGTGGGCGTTTGCTTTGAGTAGCTCTGGCTCACTTTTTGTCAGCCAAGGGAGAAGACCATATTTAGCTGGGCTATAGACAACCGCACCGACACCCACTAATCCGTAGGCGAGAGCCGGATTGCTACCGAGTAGCATCGCGACAACTCCAGCAGCTTTTAGGCCATTGCCGACAAGCAGTACTTTCGCCTTCGAATGCCGATCTGCATAGGCTCCCACAATGGGGGCTAAGAGTATATAAGAAAATAAAAACGTACCTTGAACTAAGGAGAGATAGTAATCTGGGTAGGCATCGGCAATGAGAATCCCACGAACGAGAAAAAGTATCATATTATCGACAAAGGCCGAGATAAATTGTGCTACCAGTAGTGCATTGAGGGGAGATAGTCGAATCATAGGCCCTCCAGTATTTATATTCATTTATTTAGTTAAAAAGATAGAAATAAATGGCTACTTGAAGAAGAGCAATCACAAGTCCGGCAAGGGTAAATCGAAGGGCGGTTTGAAATTCGTCTCTTTTAAGGTAAGACCTTGCTTCTTGAATAAGAAGCAAGTAGATCAGTGGATAAACGAACGCAATACTTTCGGTAATGATAAAAAGGATATTTTCAATCCGAGCTTGGGCGCTAAAATTCCATTGGGGTAAAGCGACCAAAAAGATAAAACCCATAAATAGCACCATTGGGTATAAGAAAAGGGGAAGTCCTCCGAGTACCCATAATAAGTAGAATATTTTTTTATTTTTCATTTTTTACCTCATGGATAGCCCAGGGCTATCGCTAGTATCCAAAGATAGATCCCGATAAGAACTAATAAGACTAAAGCTGCGATGGCCCATTTAGCAAGCCAGCGGCGAGCCTCAGCTTCGCGCCCTTGGGAGCTCATCTGAGAGGCTCTATAGATCAGCCAAAAGGCAAAGAGTGCTCCGATCAGTGGGATACAAAATAGCGGAAGAAAAATGATCACTCCCGACAGCCAGAGAGGAATTTTTTCTAGTTTAATCAATTCAAAGGCCTTCTTTCTCCTCACGGTAGAGTGAAGTTTTTAAGTTCGAGGATTGCTTGATAAAACATCAAACAAAGTAATCCGGTATAGAGGAGTGAGTACAGGGCCCACTGAGCAAGTTTTTCTTTCGCAAGCTGAGCTGCACCATTTTTTCTAAGTCGCCAAGTGGTAATCATTAGCTTGATATAGACGGCGGAGTAGACGACAGTCAGTGCAAAGAGGAGCACCCTTAAAGTCGACCAACTAAGAAGATCGCCCATATATCCATATTCGACAAGCCCTTTAATCTTTACACCAAGTACTATCCAGGAGAAAACACCCACTGGGAGAAAAGCAAAGGGGAGGAGCGAGATCGCAGTTAAGAGCCAGGTCGGGAATTTTTTACTATTCATAACGAACACCGCCATTTTATTAATCTTTATTCTTGCTTCGAAAGTCTTGATAACGCTTGATAGTCCGTTTTTCCGCTAGCAAGAGCAGGTAACTTCTCCAGAACAATGACTCGACTAGGAAGAGTCAGCATCGGATAGCTATTTTCGCTCCATAGATTTCTTAAGCTTTCGCGATTTAGGTCTTTTGCCGTGGTATAGAGCCAAATTTGCTCGCCTTTTTTAGGATCGCCAAGCGCAATTGTTGCATATTGGGCTTTCGAATCGATAGGGGCTGACCATTTTTCGATCCCATCCAAGCTGATCATCTCACCGGAAATTTTTGCAAAGCGTTTTAACCTTGCAGTGATTCGGACAAAGCCTTCGTCGTCGATCGTGACAATATCGCCACAATCGTACCAAGAGGTTAGAGGTTCGAAAGGTTGATCTTTTTTTAGATAGCCAGTCATTAAGTTTGGCCCTTTGACTTGAAGGTCTCCGCCGACTTCAATGCCTTCGACTGGCTCAATTTGCCAGGTAATTCCGGGGAGCATCCGACCGACAGTGCCGATTTTGCTAAAGAGAAGGGTATTCAGTGCTAGAACTGGCCCGGTTTCTGTAGTGCCATAGCCTTCGAGAATGCGGATACCGAATTTTTCTAGCCAAGTGGAACGGACTTCTTCGGTGAGACGCTCACCGCCAGCCAATACCAATCGCAGTGCGTGAAAATCATAAGGGTGCGCAAAGCGGGCATAGGCAGATAAGAAGGTCGGCGTGCCGAGGAGGGCTGTGATATTTCGATCATAAATCACTTCGGGGATCACTCGGTAGTGTAGGGGCGAGGGGTAGAGGAAGGTAAATAATCCGCCAAACAGAGGGAGAAGCGTACCTGCGGTCAGGCCGAAGGAGTGGAACATCGGAAGAGCATTTAAGAGGCGATCAGCGGGGGAGTAGTCGATAACACTCGAGATTTGCCGAATGTTGCTCATGAGTGCCCACTGAGATAGTAAGACTCCTTTGGGCTTGCTTTCGCTTCCGCTGGTAAATAAGATTAGTTCGTTTACACTTTTTTTGGCTTTGCTACCTAAGAAAACTCGCCAGACGGCAAAAAATTTATCGCTCAAAGTTAGTCTGCTTACGATGTCTTCTACGTAGATGATTTGTAGAGAGTGCGATAAGTTTTCGATCAGAGAATCTAAGCTTGCCTGCTCGATGAAGCGGCGGGAAGTGACGACTGTTTGTAAGCTTGCTGACTGAGCGGAGTGGAGGATGTGATCAGCACCAGCTGTAAAGTTTAGTATAGCTGGCGTTTTCCCCCAGGCAGACAAGCCCATAAGCACGCTGACATGAGCGATTGAATTTGGGAGCAGTATTCCGATTCGTTCGTCCGAGATGGAATCGGCAATCTTTTTTCCGATGGCGTGGCTTCCTTGTAGCAGTTTGCGATAAGACGCTTTGCCGGAGATATCTTCGACAATCACTTTTCCAAGTTTGTTTTTCTTCGCCGATATCAGTAGCTCATCATACAGATTCGTTGTTAAACTGGCTTCTTCGCGAGCTGCAAACAATGATTCTTGTAAAATTCTCAGGATCTGAGCGGCGGAATGCTGTTTTTGTAGTCGGAAGCTTAGGTTGTCATTCAGCTTTAAGTTTCGCGGCGAAAAAACGTGAAGCGACACTCTCGGAAACCAAACTGAAGGAATTTTGTTGCTCACACGTGAGAAGATAGAGCGCTCAAGACCGATTAGTATTACAGGTATAATTGGAGCGCCGGTCTTTAGGGCGATAAGCCCGACTCCGTTGTAGACTTTCATCAGATTGCCTGTTGTCGAAATCCGCCCTTCTGGGAAGATGACAGCGACATTTCCGGCTTTGACCTGGTGAATCACTTCTTTCAGCGAGAATGGGTTTAGTGGGTCTACGAGGAGATGATTCACCCAGCGGATCGTCCAGCCTAGTTTTTGGGCTATTTCGCGGTTAATTACAAAACAAGTGTTAACCGGCAAAAAAGCATAAAGAAAAATTCCATCCAAAAAGGATACGTGGTTTGGCATTACGAGGGCAGGACCTGCCTTAGGCAGGTTTTCTGGCCTGTAAAGGGAAAAGCGAAACAATATTTTAAATAAGAACTGAAGTAGTTTTCTCATCGGCTTCCTCCAACTGATTTAGCTCACTATGCGCTTAAGATGCGTCCAATTGATTTTCCAACTTGAGAAGAAAATTCTTCCCAGTCGGGAAATTCATCGCCAAAGAACGGATATTGGATGAGAGGTTCGAGCATCAGGCCTGAATAAAGAGATATCCACAAGTACACCGGGCGCTTTGGAATTTCTCTATTCGTCATTCCTTCTGCAAGCAATTGACGAAGCAAAAAGTGAGGCTTGATTTCATCATCGACCAAATCCCAAAATTGATATTGAGAAAGCAGTGCAAATCGGATACTCATTTCATCGGCTTGATAGAGATTATAGGTGAGTTTCTGTACATGAATCAGTCTTTCGATCGCTGATCCACCCTGCTGAACCACCTCACGAACCTGCCGGGTATATTCACCGATAATAATTCTAAAAATATAAAGGGCTAGTTCTTCTTTCCCAGCAAAATGTTTATATAGGGCTGCTTCTGACACGCCTGCCTGTTTGGCAATATCTCGAACAGATACTCGGTCATAACCACGAGTAGAAAAAAGTTCCAAACTAGCAAGTAGTAGGTCTCCCCGTTTTCCTTCTCCCACTAACAATTCACGCATAGATTTCATCCTTTCGAATCCACTAGTTAACATTCGTTAACCAAAGAATAAACGATTTTCAAATTCTTGTCAACAGAACTTTTCTTTTCTTTTCAAAAATTGCCACGAGCTTTAAAATATCTCACTTTAATCAACTCATCGGAATTTAGCTTTTACTTATGCTAGGATATGATTGATCGTAAATAATTCGACCAAATGGTAAAATAGAAGTATAAATAGTTTGCAAATTAGGAGGGAACCTATGAAACTAGGAGCGATTGTATTGGACTCTAATAACTCAGATGAATTGGCGAGTTTTTACCAAAAACTGCTCGGCTGGAAAAAAACACGGTATGACGACGAGTGGATTATCGTCTCTAGTGAAAACGGGGAAGGGACTCCTCTGGTATTTCAAGAAAACAAAAATTACAAAAAACCTATCTGGCCCAGTACATCTGGGGAGCAACAGCAAATGATCCATTTGGATTTTTATGTCGATCATGTGGAAGAAGCGATTAAGCATGCCTTATCATGTGGCGCACAAGTTTCTGAAGTCCAGCTCAGTAATGATTGGCAAGTGTTGCTTGATCCAGCTGGCCATCCTTTTTGTATTTTGCCCAGTACACCGCCAGCCAAAAAGTAGTTTACTGCAGTAGAAGGTCTTTTTTCGATAGGCTACAAAACTCAACTTAATCATGATTGGAAATTTTTACCTACCCATTAACTACTTTTTTGTGTTTTATCCAGCACATCACCAACTCAGAAATAATTTACACCATAAAAATATCTCTGGAGGCAAAGCTAAAAAACCCAACTCTCTATTAAACCGAGAGTTGGGTTTTTTATTATGTAGAAATTTAGAGTTGACAAATATTTTCTTATCAATTATTCTGTACTCAACAAAGTTAACGATCGTTAACCAAAAAATTAGGAGTGAGTTTAATGAAAAAGTTACTATTAGGAATTGCTTTAGTTTTTATTCTCGGGGTTTCGGTTTTTTATCTCAATATCTATCATAGTTATACCGCGTATCAGAAGCTAAGTGAGACAGATAAAATCGAGTATTCTCTTCGCAGTCCGATTTCTTATATGATCATGAAGGATTCTCTTTTTTGGGTAAATGACCTCTAGTTTTTTCTCTTATAAATCCTTTTTCTCCTAAAAGTTAACATTCGTATACTTAATTTTTAGAGAAGAGGTTTTCAGATGGCAGATCTGATTAAGAATTGTACATTCGATAAGAAAAATCTCCAGCAAAAGCAGTCTCAGCAATTTCGTTTGTTGTGGCTGGGATTAGTCACGCTATCAGCAATAGTTTTCGTTTTTCGACTTCCTATTATTCCCCAAGATCCACATTATCATTTTTTTGCAGGAGATCAGACTCTCTGGGGAATTGCGAATTGCATTAATGTGTTGACTAATTTACCTTTTTTAATTGCCGGCCTTCTCGGGCTCTGGCGGATTCATCACTGGGAAAGAAGCTCACAAAAACTTCGTTGGCAGATTTTTTTCATAGCAATTCTCGCAGTAAGCTTTGGTTCTGCCTACTATCACTTAATTCCTAATACAATGACGCTTTTCTGGGATCGCTTGCCGATGACTCTCGGCTTTGCCGCTTTGACAGCAAATTTTTTTAGCGAGCGTTTTCCAAAACTAAATTCCTGGGCTTTTTTTCTTACGCTTATAGGGATCAGCATTTTCGGTATTTTTTATTGGCTTTATACGGAAAGCTTAGGACGAGGGGATTTACGCCCTTATTTACTGATCCAATTTCTTCCAGTCTTACTTATTCCTCTTACTTTATTGCTTTTTCCAAGTAGAGCTGAGATTGACCGCGCTTATTGGATTCTCTTCATCGGCTATAGTCTTGCAAAAATGTGTGAGATGACGGACTTTCAAATTTACTTTTTTACTGACCAAGCCATTAGTGGGCATGTTCTTAAACATTTAATTGCGGGGTTAAGCCTTTGCTTTTTTAAACCATCTCAAACTGGATTAGCATCTAGGAACTGATTAAAAGCTTTGATGAGAGCGTTAAGCAACTGTCAATGGGGGCTGTAATCACTGAGCTCAAATAAAAACAAGGTGAAGAATTTAAAATTCTTCACCTTGTTTTTATAATGCTTTAATATCGTTTTTTACTCTACACCGCTTGAGCCAAACCCGCCTTCGCGACGTTTTTCTACGACGCCGACTTTTAAGCTGTGAGGGCGTACAATCGCAGCAAATACTAGCTGGGCAATGCGATCTCCCGGCTTCACCCATACGGTCCCTACAGGCAATGTACCGGCTTTAGGACGCAGGAAGGGTGGAAGCTCTGATAGGAGAATATCTCTTCCATCTAAAGAGCGAACGGTTTCACAGACAGTTCCTTGAGGAGCTGCATCATTACGCATAATGATTGCAAGCTCTCCGCTGTAGAAATTATCAATGGTTCCTGGCGCATTTGGCATAGTTAGGGTTGTCTTAGCAGAAACCCCACTTCGAGGCCGTGCTTGACACTCCCAACGCCATCCAGCGTCATGCCAAGGATGAGCAGGCATTGCCATCTTAAATCCCAATTTAAATAAATGAGTCTCTCCAGGAAGCATCAACTTATGCTCTCTGGCCCGGACATCCATCCCACTGTCTCCTTCGCTCACATATTCAGGCAAACGAACTCCATCAGCTAGAGCCTCAATAACAACTTCTTCTAAAACGATCGGTTTCACGTAACCGCGCCCCTTCCACATTATCCAATTCTCACTATCCAGTTATAACTAAAATTCCGTGCTTTGTCAAAGAAAAGAACTCGCTTTTTAGATTTTTTAAAAATCCACTTCGCCGCTCTTTCTCTGAAGTTTTAATCGAATCTTACAAAGCTAAAACAGTAAAAATGAGTAAAAAGATCGAATAACTCGGGCGCTTCAGAGATTAGCACAACCGTACGGTCAGTCTGAAACTGATAGAGTTAGTCAAAGCTTTCCACTCATTTTAATCGATTAGATATCCATAATAATTGGGAGAATCATTGGACGTCTACGAGTTTTTTCGTAAAGGAATTTACCCATTACATCTCGCACTTTTGTTTTTACTGCGCTCCAGTCCTGTGGGCCTGGAGTTGGGTTATCAAGAGCGACTTTGATTCGTCTTTTAGCTTCTTCCATTAAGACGTCTGCATCGCGAACGTAGACAAAACCGCGAGAAACAATATCAGGACCGCTGATAATATTTCCAGTCTTTTTATCCATCGCCAGAACTGCAATCAAGATGCCATCTTGAGAGAGCTGCTTGCGATCGCGAAGTACGACATTTCCGACGTCGCCAACACCTAGTCCATCGACAAACACACGACCAGAAGGAACTCGACCCGCAATTTTTCCTTCGGCTTTGTCGTTGAATTCAAAGACGGTTCCGTTATCACCAATAAAAATATTTTTGCTCTCAATGCCAGTAGCTTCCGCTAAACTCGCATGTTTTCGGAGCATCCGATATTCTCCATGAACCGGAATAAAATATTTCGGTCTTACTAAGTTTAGCATCATTTTGAGCTCTTCTTGGCTCGCATGACCAGAAACATGAGTTCCTTCACTGCGTTCGTGAACTACATTGGCTCCTAATCGAATCAATGAATCAATCGTTTTGGAAACGAGTTTTTCATTTCCTGGGATCGGTGTCGCTGAAATAATGACTGTGTCGCCAGGTCCGATTTCTACTTTGCGATGATCTCTGGCTGCCATACGAGAGAGCGCAGAGAGAGGCTCTCCCTGACTTCCTGTTGTAATGACTAATACTTTATGAGCAGGCAGACGGTTGATCTCATCAATATCGATCAGTAATCCTTCCGGCACATTCAGATAGCCAAGCTCTTGGGTAATCGCAAATACGTTGACCATGCTGCGACCTTGAATCGCAACTTTACGGCCATGTTTAAATGCCATATCAATGGTTTGCTGTAGACGAGGTACGCTTGACGCAAAAGTCGCGAGAATAATTCGCCCTTCAGCTTCAGCTATTTTTTTATCAAGTACAGCTCCTACTGTTTTTTCTGACGGGGTATAGCCTGGACGCTCTGCGTTTGTGCTATCAGACATCAGAACCAGGACCCCTTCATCACCAAGGGCTGCGTATTTATGCAGATCAATCAGTTTGCCATCTACTGGGGTCTGATCAATTTTAAAGTCTCCCGTATGAACCATCGTTCCGACTGGTGTGCGGATAAAAATCCCCACTGCATCAGAGATTGAATGGTTGCTGTGGATAAATCCAACTTCAAAACAGCCGATTTTAATTTGTTCGCCTGCTTTAACTGGCACCAAAGTAGTATCACCTACTTTATTTTCTTTCAGTCGTCCTTCGGCAAGACCGAGGGTTAACCGAGTACCAAAGACGGGTACATTGATTTCTTTGAGCAAGTACGATAATCCACCGATATGATCTTCATGACCATGAGTAAGAAGTACCGCTTTTACTTTATCTCGATTTTCAATTAGATAAGTAATATCGGGAATCACATAATCAATTCCTAATAGTTCCTCATCTGGAAAGGCCATCCCAGCATCGATAATGACGATGTCGTCGCCATACCTGATTGCATTCATGTTCTTTCCGATTTCTCCCAAACCACCCAACGGGATAATTTG
The DNA here is from genome assembly GCA_018058445.1 of Negativicutes bacterium. Classification (GTDB taxonomy): domain Bacteria; phylum Bacillota; class Negativicutes; order JAGOZY01; family JAGOZY01; genus JAGOZY01. The sequence goes on from JAGOZY010000010.1 coordinate 9,774, forward strand.
CAGAGAAGCTCCTGTTTTATTATTTTCTTTCACAATTTCTTCCTCCATTTTTTTGCTATTAACACTTTTATAAAGACTTTATCTAAACGCACGTATACAACGGCTAATAGGATACTTTCAAAGCCACACACCGGCAGAAAATAGGCCTAACTAAAAAACCGCCTTAAAGGCGGTTTTATCCGAGCAGATTCGATCAAGCCCAACACAAAAAAGGGCATAACCCGATCTATGCCATTCACTGGAAGCCTAACGCATTCCCCGTCATGAATGGGATTTTCTGAACCACGTCCGTCCAAAACCTTCTCTTATAGAGTAGCTTCTTATCCGAGAAATGTCAAATTAATCTAGATTTATCCATTTCCTATAAAGGAAATCAACTTCGATGTAGGGAAGTTAACTCGTATAAGCAAATTCAAAAAGGGAGGCTTTTTTATGACTTCTACAGTTTTAGGAAAATACCTGACTTTATCCGATGGGGCAAAGCTTTACTATAAAGAATTAGGGCAAGGAGATCCGATTATTCTCATTCATGGTTGGCCTTGTTCCAATGAGTTTTTTCGTAAAAATATAGAAGAGCTTGCGAAAACTCACCGAGTGATTACGCCTGATTTGCGTGGCTATGGAAATTCTTCCAAAATACTCAGTGGACACACGATGATTCAATATGGAAAAGATATCGCTGAACTAATCAGCCAACTTAAATTGTCGAAAGTGCATTTAGCTGGTTGGTCCATGGGAGGATCAATCGTACTTTCTTATTGGCAACAATTTTCAAAAGATCAAAAGCTGGCCAGCTTAGCTTTAATCGATAGCGATCCTTATCCTTTTTCAAAGGAAGATTGGAATCCTCATGGCTTGAGAGTCGGACAAGCAGATGGCTTAAATGCAATGTTCCAGACCTTTCAAGCTGATCCTGCCGCGTTCTTTCAAGGTTTCGTTGGAAAAATGTTTAAAAGTGGTCAAGCCACAGAAGACGACCTGGCCTGGATGAAAGCTGAGATGCTAAAAACGCCTCCGATT
>JAGOZY010000192.1 GCA_018058445.1 Negativicutes bacterium
CTCCCATGGAGCAGCTCATACTGAGGGTGATCAGCCTGGTTGGTGGGAGCCGATGATTGGCGTGGGAAAAGTTCTTGATACCAGTCGCTTTCTCATTTTAGTACCTAATGTCCTTGGGGGCTCTCAAGGAACAACCGGGCCGCTGTCGATCAATTCGGCAACAGGTAAAACCTATGGTCCTGATTTTCCAAAGGTGACTATCCGCGATATGGTTGCGGCGAATCGGAAGTTACTAGATCAGCTTGAGATTGAAGCTCCTTTTGCAGTTATTGGCGGATCGATGGGCGGAATGTTGGCTTTAGAGTGGGCTGCGATGTATCCGGCGGATGGGGCAAGAATTATTTCGATGGTGGCTCCAGAGCGAGCTTCAGCGCAAGCGATTGGTTATAGCCATGTGATGCGACGAGCCATTGAGCAAGACCCTGCTTGGCAGGGAGGCTACTATGATCCCCAGAATCAACCACGGGCTGGTCTGGAAACTGCCAGAGCTATTGGTATGCTGATCTACCAAACCGAAGAGATGATGGAGAAAAAATTTGGTACGACTAAGCGAGAGGATCGTTGGGAAGTAGAGCATTATTTGGAATATCAAGGCGAAAAACTAGCAGAGCGGTTTGATGCGAACACTTATCTAACGCTACTTAGTGCGATGGATAGTTATGATCTTTCAGCAAATCGAACAAACTATCCGGAGCTTTTTCAAAGAAAACGAGGAAAGATGCTTTTGATTGGTAATCAGGGCGATTTATTCTATGGTCTAGAGCATCAACAAGCTTTAGCAGAGAAGATTGCCTTGCAGGGAGCATCTTGTAAATGGATTGATCTGGGAAGTCTACACGGACACGACGGATTCTTGATCGATTTTAAACTTCTTGAACCTATTTTGAGAAAAATTTTATAGCCCAGAAAGAAGAGGGACCCTAGATGGTGTCCCTCTTCTTTTGGGAGGCAACTAAATATAGTTAAAGGCAAAAAATATGCTGACAAAGTCAAAAAAATCCAGTATAATTCGAAGTTACAATATTACAAATTCGAATGAACGATCGAATTGTGATTCTGATGTAAGGAGGTGAATGAAAATGGCGTTAAAGATTATTTTATCGGTGATTCCTTTTATTTGGATTATTGGAGCTCTGCCGTGGGTTAATCGAGTGGAGCCGCTGATCTTAGGCTTGCCTTTTCTTGCGGCTTGGATGGTATCCGGCTGTTTTGTGGCGTTTGGCTGTTTGTATACTTTATTTCATATTCATGGAAGACATCAGAAAGAAGGAGAGTAGCCGTAAATGGAACATATTTTTGCATTAGTGATTATCGCGATTTTCGTCGTAGGGGCTACGATTATTGGTGTTCTTCCGGGTTTACGAGGAAAAAGCGGAAATTTGGAAGAGTGGGCAGTCGGTGGACGAAATTTTCCCCGTTGGATGAATTGGTTTGTTCTTGCTGGTGAGATCTATACAGCTTTCGCTTTTTTAGGTGCGAGTGGCTGGGCCTATTCACGAGGAGGCCCTACGTTTTATATTTTAGGATATGGCTCTTTAGCCTATGTACTCGGTTATTGGATTTTACCTCTTATTGCCCCATTGGGTCGGAAATATAACTTAATGACTCAGCCGGATCTGGTTGAAAAAATGTATAATAGCCGTCCGCTTGGAATATTAGTAGCGATTATTGGAGTCGGATTTTTGATTCCTTATTTACAGTTACAGCTTACTGGGCTTGGAATTATCATCGAAACTTGTTCTTATAATTTGATTGATCGAAATACAGCGATGATTATTGCTTTTATTTTTGTGGCTGTGTTTGTTTATTTAAGCGGTTTGCACGGAGTTGCATCGACTGCGGTCATTAAAGATATTGTGATGGTTGTTGTCGTTGTCGGATTTGGACTTTATATTCCTTATCATTTCTTTGGTGGTGTAGGTCCGATGTTTGAGGCTTTGAATGCGGCTAAACCAGGCTTTTTGACTTTGCCAGGGCCTACTGCGAAATTGGATGTTCTTTGGGTGGCTACGACTTTAGCTTTGACGTCACTCGGATTTTATATGTGGCCTCACTATGCGGCTAGTTCTTTTAGTGCGAAAGATTCAAATGTTCTTCGGCATAATTCCATTTATTTACCGCTCTATAACATTTGTTTGATTTTCCCAATGTTAATCGGATTTACAGCGATTCTTGCGCTTGCGACTCCACTTGGGGCGGCTGACTCAGATAAAGCATTTATGATGATGGTTCAGCAAATTTTCCCACCTTGGGTTTTGGGTCTTGTAGGTGGCGCAGGAGCTTTGGCTTGTATGATTCCTGCTGCTGAACTAACATTAACAACTTCGATGCTTGTTACTCGCAATATTTATGGAAAAACTGCCGGACAAAATGTTTCTGAAGAAAAGATGGGCAAATTAGCTCGTACGATGGTCTTTGTGCTGGCGATTGTCGCTCTATATCTGGCAATCTTCCAATCCCGAGCATTGGTCAATTTACTTCTGACTGGTTATTCCGGTGTGACTCAATTTTTCCCAATGATCGTCTTAGGATTAATTTGGAAAAAAGCGACAAAAATTGCTGCATTTGCTAGTGTGATTGTAGGCGAAGGACTGGTTTTCTACTGGCTCATTTGGGCGAAGATGGATCCATTACCGATGGAATTCCTTGGCGGCCATGTCAATGCTGGATTTGCGGCCTTAGTTATCAATATCATTGTCTTTGTTGTCGTTAGCTTGATGACTTATAAACCTGGCCGTGGTGTTTTGAATAGTTAATAAAGTAGAAGAAAATTCAGTAGGTTTGATTAGGGGCATATAAAAAACTTGAAAAGTTTTACAGCCACTATTTTCAGGCTCTGAGGGATCAGTTTGTAGGGACTCTTATGGGTTAATTGCGTCAGTTGTTGAAATTTAAAATCAGTCCTGATAAGACTTGATACAAAAAATAGGAGGCCACACATGAAAGAATTGATTACTCGGTGGATTGGCGATCATCAGGAAGAAATTATCAGTTGGCGTCGCCATTTTCATCAAAATCCTGAGATCAGTGGAAAAGAATTTGAGACTCAGAAAAAGATACTTGAAGTGCTAAAGTCAATGGGAATCGAAGGGCAACCTTGCGCAGGAACCGGTGTGGTTGCGGATATCGGTCCGACTACTGGACGTACTGTGGCGATTCGAGCAGATATTGATGCGTTGCCTTTACCGGACGAGATTGATCAGCCTTATTGTTCGCAGAATGAGGGCGTGTGTCATGCTTGTGGTCATGATGCTCATACAGCAGGTCTGCTAGGTCTTGCTGGTGCTTTTGCGGCTCATCAAGATCAATTGC
>JAGOZY010000193.1 GCA_018058445.1 Negativicutes bacterium
ACATTAGGCAGCCTCCAAAATGAGGCTGTCTTTCTGTTTATTTTTGATAATTCGATAAGAAGAGCAGAATTCGACAGGAATTTAATGGGGATTGCCGAATTCTTATAAAGGTATGCGAGGAGGCGGCAGAATGAAGTTTTCCGTGAATTTAGACATGAGAGATCGGCAGGTCTTGGTTGTTGGCGGTGGAACTGTCGGAAAACGCAAGATTGCAGCTCTCATAGATACTGGGGCAAAGATTGAAGTCGTGTCGCCAGAGGCCGTGCCAGACATCGAAAAATGGCATGTTGATGGGAAACTTATTTGGCATAAACGTGCTTTTCAGCCAGAGGATATTAGGAACAAAGAGTTTGTTTTTTGCACGACGAATCAGCGAGAAATGAATCAAGAAATTGCTCGCTTGGCTCGCCAAGAGAAAGCTTGGGTTAATGTTTCAGATTGTCCTTTCGAAGGCAACCTTTTTATTCCAGCTTCTTATCAGCAAGGAAATCTTCGATTGACTGTTTCAACTGATGGCGGGAGTCCTGGCGTAGCAAGGCAAGTTCGCCAAAAGCTTGAAGAAGATTTTGGGCCCGAGTGGGCAGAATATCTAGAACTGATTAGAAGATTGCGAGAAGAGTTTAAAGAGATGGGAACGCCAAAAGAGCGAGAGCAATTTTGGCGAAAAATATTGCAAATGGATTTCGTTGTAATGATTAAAGAAGGTCAGATTCGGCAAGTGGAGGGGAAGATTCGCGATGCAGCTCGTAGTTTTAGGGCTTAACCATCAAAGTGCAACTGTTGGAATTCGAGAAAACTTTTCTTTTTCTGAAGAAAAAATTCGTCGCTCCTCAGTGCCAATTTTAGAAGAAGATTGGATCAGTGAATGGGTCATTCTTTCGACTTGCAATCGAACGGAGTTTTATGCCGTTGTGGAAGAAACGCAAGCAGGTCGAAAAAATTTAACACAAATTTTTCGCCAAATGGGTAGCGACCCAACTGTTGAGGTAGATGAGGTTCTATTTTTTCATGAAGGGCGAGAAGCGATCTCTCATCTCTTTGAGGTATCTGCGAGCTTGGATTCGCTTGTTTTGGGAGAAGGTCAGATTCTTAGCCAAGTGAAGCAGGCTTATGCTTTAGCTCGGGAGCTAGGTGCGACTGGAACGATTTTGAACACTTTATTTAATCGGGCGATCCACGTAGGAAAAAAAGTACGAACCGACACTCAGATTGCTCATCATACAGTGTCGATCAGCTCGGCCGCGGTCGATATGGCTCGCCAAGAAATGGGTGATTTGACCGATAAGACGGTGATGATCATTGGGGCTGGCCAAATGGCAGAGCTTGCAGCTCAACATCTGGTGGCGGATGGAGTTGGCACGGTGTTTGTCTCCAATCGAAACTTTGATCGGGCAAGACTACTCGCCAAACGTTTTAAGGGAAGAGCGATTCCCTTTAGCGGATTTTTAGACATTGCAGTTGCAGCAGATATTATTATTACTTCTACGGGGGCTCCTCACTATATTATTAAATCTTGGGATGTCTCGCGCTTGATGACTGACCGAGCCGGAAAGCCGCTACTGATTCTAGATATTGCAGTCCCTCGTGATGTTGAGCCGAGTGTGAATGAGATTGCCGGCGTAACGCTGTTGAACGTGGATAGTCTTGAGGCTGTTGTCGCAGATAATAAAAAACGGCGACAAAAGGAAGCCAAAGTAGCTTATGGGATGGTTGAGGAAGCGGTAGAAGAGCTGACTCAGCGATTCCGCTATTTATCGTATCAGCCGCTGCTTGTCGAACTTTCCGATAAGGCTGATATTATGAGACGCTGGATGCTGAAGAAAACTTTAACCAAACTTCCAAATCTGGGCGAGGATGAAGAGCGAGTGCTCGATCAGATGACCCGGATACTTGTGAGAAAAATACTGAGAGATCCGATTCTGCGTCTTCATCAGGCAGCAGCAGACAGTAAAGAAGAAGAGAGAGAAATGAAGCTTGCGTTGGCGGAGCTTTTTAAATTGACAGAGGCGGGGGAGAACCATGGAAAAGAAAAGACTGGTTATTGGGACTCGCGGCAGTAAGCTGGCCCTTTGGCAGGCAAAATTTATCGCAGCGGCGATTCGCGAAGAACATCCAGAGACTGTGATCGTTACGAAAATAATTCAAACTACGGGAGACCGGATGCAAAATATCGCTCTTTCAAAAATCGGTGGCAAGGGTCTCTTTACCAAAGAGATTGAAGAAGCGATGATGGCAGGCGAAATCGATCTGGCGGTTCATAGCCTCAAAGATGTTCCGACAGAACTTCCGGCGGGGCTGGAACTTGCGGTAATTACAAAACGGGAAAATCCTGGGGATGCGTTAGTCTCTACAGAGTACGATAGCTTGGCGACTCTTCCCTTTAAAGCTAAAGTAGGAACAAGCAGCTTGCGTCGCGGCGCACAGCTTCTGCATACTCGACCTGATTTACAGATTGTTCCTTTACGTGGAAATGTAGATACTCGGCTAGCAAAGCTTGATGCGGGTGAGATGGACGCGATTGTTTTAGCAGTTGCTGGTTTAAAGCGGCTGGGATTATCTTGTCGAATTCAAGAAATCTTATCCCATGAAGTCTGTCTACCAGCGGTAGGTCAAGGGGCATTGGCACTTGAAATTCGTGAAAATGACGAGCAGACCCGTTCTATAATCGACTTTTTGGATGATTCCTCGACTCGAATTGCTGTAGAGGCAGAACGAGCTTTTCTTGCGGAGCTTGAAGGAAATTGTCAGGTACCTTTCGGTGTGTTTGGAAAGGTGAAAAATGAGAGGGTCGAGCTTGAAGCGGCTATTTTAACGTTGGATGGAAAAATCTCTCTGCGCGATAAAGATCGAGCTTATCTAAATGAAGCAAAAGCACTTGGAGTCCGATTAGCCCAGAAGCTTGGCAATGCAGGAGGTCGAGCGATCTTAGCTGACCTTCAAAACCAAGGAAAAGAGGGAGAGTAAATATGCAAAAAGCTGGACAGGTAAGTCTGGTAGGGGCGGGTCCAGGAGACTGGCGGCTTCTAACTTTAGGAGCAAAGGTGGCACTTGAGCAAGCGGATGTTGTCGTATATGATCGCTTGGCTTCTGAGCGGATTTTGGATTGGGTTCCTGAAAAAGCAGAGCGTATTTATGTGGGGAAAGCCTCAAGCGATCATACGATGAAGCAGGAAGATATTAATCAATTGTTGGTAGAGAAAGCAAAACAAGGGTGCTTCGTGGTGCGCCTCAAGGGGGGCGACCCGTTTGTCTTTGGTCGTGGGGGCGAAGAAGCAATTGCCTGTTATGATGCAGGCATTTCTTTTGAA
>JAGOZY010000194.1 GCA_018058445.1 Negativicutes bacterium
AATAATCCGGTAGCGATAGCTGTGAGGTTCCACCTGTTCCCATCCCGAACACAGCAGTTAAGCTCACATACGCCGAAAGTACTTGGCTGGAGACGGCCCGGGAGGATAGGGAGTTGCCGGTTTATAACAAAAACCCTGTGTTGACATTCGTGTCAATGCAGGGACTTTTTGTTTTTATAGAAAATACAAACAATTCAGTATGTTTAAAATACATAGGAAGCTGTTTGACCGAAAGGGGAATGTAATCATGAAAGATCGTATTGTAAGGGGAATTTTCTTTGGAGTGTCTGTGCTTTTAATCGCACTTTTTATATCTGAAATTGGAACAGATCGCTCAAATCTTTGGCTTGCAGTAGCTGGGTATGTATTGGTACTTTTGCCAATGGTGTATCTACGACTGCGTTCTTTGGAACTTAATCCAGCGATGATGGTTCTGGGAGCAACACCTTTTACACTCTTTTTGCTTTGCATCTATTTAACTTTTGTTAGTAGTGATGCAGACCAAAGGGGAAAAATCCAAGTTATTAAATAACTTAGGAAATAAAAAGCAGCCTTCGTCAATTTGATGGAGGCTGCTTTTTCGTTGGGAAGAGAATTTTTTGGATGACAATAAAATAGATGATTGGAGATGACCGTTAGCTCTAGTCTATGCCTGACTAGATTCGCTTAGGAGTTCGACATAAGTTCTCTCACTGCAAGAACTAAGCTGTAGTTAGTATCCGCTAAGGTTCACGGCATAATTCGCGTTCACCGATTGGTATAAACTTTCTTTGATCTCTGGGGTATTCAGTATATATCGGAGTGTCTGCGCTTTTAATCACACTTTTTATATCTGAAATTGGAACAGATCGCTACAAATCTTTGGCGTGCAGTTGCTGGATATGTGTTGGTACTTTTTCCAATGGGATACCTGACAGCTGCGCTCTTTGGAAGTTCGTCCAGCGATGATGCTTCTTGGGAGAACAGCATTTATTCTCTTTTGCTTTGTATCTATAAATTTGTAGCAATGCAGATTAAAGAGGCAAAATTCGAGTCATTAAGTAGCTAGGGGGGAATAGAAAGCGGTCTTCATCAGTGTGGTGGAGGCTGCTTTTTTAGAGGTAGGTATTTCTATGAAACCGTGACAGTATGATCTGATAGGCGCGATAGATCGCGGGAAAGCAGGACCTTGTGGTTAGGATTATTGCGAATGATTATGTAAAAAGTGAGTATCTTGGAAAGGTGAGGCCACAAAGAGTTGATTGGAAAAAGTAATTTGAAAGACGGTTGTATCCTGTACAGGCTTTTTATTGGTGAAGAGAATGAGGGGCATTCTATTTTATGGAAGAGTGGGTCGAGTTGAAAGCACTGGGAGCGCATTGCCGTTCAGAGAATTTTGTCCGAATCGGTATCTCAGTTGGATCAACTCGCAAAGAAGTTTAGTGATAGAATTATCTTGAGGCTCTTTGAAAGGAATATAACCTGACCTATTGAAACACTAATTCTAAATCGATTTATTTGGCTTCTATTGTATAGATAGAAGCTTTTCTTTCGAGCTGTTTTGATTGTTTTAGGATGAGGATTATTGGGAGTGATTTGGGTCCCGTGGAGTAAATGAGAACAATTAAAATGATTGTCAAAAATCAACTAAAGCAGGCTTTTAGTCTTTTTTTGGAATAAATTAATACTGAATTTAATTATTTAGCTAAGTCGATAAGGTGGGGGTAAATTTTGGTTGAAATCTATTTAGCTTGTTTGATTTTGGGAGCTTTTCTTTCGATCATTGTACTTTATTTTGATGACGCTCTCTCTTTTGCAGAGCCTTTGGAGTTTTCTTTGGTGGTTAGTTTTATAACAATAGTAGGTGGCTCTGGGCTGATATTGTCTGAGTTCGCATTTTTTCCTTTAGAGTGGGTCTTCACAGTTTCTATTTTTATTGGAGTTTTGTTTACCGGCACTTTCTATTTTATTTATTTAAAACCGATGCGGGAAAGTGAAAATTCAGTGGCTTTTTCGATCCAAGATTTAGTAGGAACCTTGGGTGAGATGCTGACCTCGGTGCAAGGAAATGCTTATGGTGAGGTTTTGATCCGATTTGGTGCGAGTTATACGAGCCAAATTGCGGCAAGTACCTCTGGCGATATGATAGTGAAGGGGGCTCAGGTGCGCATTGATCTGGTAAAAGAAGGAATTCTCTATGTATCCCTGGTGAGCGAAAAAATGTAGAAGGAGTTGTTGTATGGAATTTACAGTTATTTTAGTAGCGGTGATTATTTTAATTTTGGCACTTTCATTTTGGACTCGCTATAAAACGGTAGGACCTGATGAAGCAATGATTATTACAGGATCTTTTTTGCTCGGTGCTAGTGTAACGACAGATACCTATGGCAGAAAAGTGAAGATTATTCGTGGTGGCGGAGCTTTTATTATTCCAATTTTTCAGCAATATGGCTATTTGTCGATGCTTTCGCATAAATTAGATGTGACTACACCAGAGGTTTATACGGAGCAGGGAGTTCCAGTATTGGCGGATGGCGTTGCAATTATTAAAATTGGCAGTGCGGTTGAAGATATTGCGACCGCAGCGGAACAATTTATGAGTAAGGCGACGGAGGATCTCCGACTCGAAGCGCAAGAAGTTTTAGAAGGACATCTTCGAGCAATTTTAGGGACGATGACCGTAGAAGAGGTCTATAAAAATCGAGATCGATTTGCTCAAGAGGTACAAGGTGTTGCTGCGAAGGATCTCATGAAGATGGGGCTTTCGATTGTTTCGTTTACGATTAAGGATGTGCGTGACAAGCAAGGGTATTTGGAGGCACTAGGGCGACCGCGTATTGCCGCTGTAAAACGGGATGCAGATATTGCTGAGGCGGATGCGATAAGAGACTCTCGGGTAAAAAAAGCGTTGGCGGATGAAGAGGGGCAAAAGGCAGAGCTTCTTCGCGATACGAATGTAGCGGAAGCAAGTAAGGATAAAGAAATGAAGGTCGCGGCTTTTAAAAAGGAACAAGATATGGCCAAAGCTGAGGCAGATCAGGCTTATAATATCCAAACGGCTCGATCATCCCAAGTTGTTATTGAGGAGCAGATGAAGATCGAGGTAGTTCGTAAAGAACGGGAAATCGATGTACAGGAGAAGGAGATCCGTCGTCGAGAAATGCAGTACGATGCGGAAGTGAAGAAAAAAGCCGATGCGGATCGGTATGCTGTAGAGCAGGCGGCGGAAGCTTCCAAGTCACAGCAAATGCGTGAAGCAGATGCGATTAAATATCGAATTGAAGCAGAGGCTCAGGGGAAAGCTGCTCAGCAAAGACTGGATGGTCAG
>JAGOZY010000195.1 GCA_018058445.1 Negativicutes bacterium
ATTGGAATTCCTGAAGAAGATCTGCCAAAAATATTTTAGCGCTTCTTCCGAGTTGACCGGTCTCGCTCCTCTGAAATCGAAGGAACGGGCTTAGGACTTTCGATAGTCCAGCACTTGATGCACCTACTGGGCGGTGAAATCACAGTCAGTAGTAATCTCAACCATGGAACTACAGCTCATCTGATTTTTCCCCTTTAAAAAAATAAAAAGAGTGAGATTCAAATGAATCTCACTCTTTTTATTTTAAATTTTTCATTCGATAGCCAATGCTCCGAACCGTCTCAATCGCCTCTGCCACTTCTGGAACAATTCCTAACTTCGCCCTTAGCCGCTGGACATGCACATCCACAGTACGGCTATCGCCAAAGTAATCAAATCCCCATACCTTTTCCAAAAGCTCCTGGCGGCTGTATACCCGGTCAGAATAAGTATATAAGAGTAACAGTAAATCATACTCCTTGCGAGTCAATCCGACTTCTTGACCTTCTAAAAAAACTTGATGGGCTTCCTTCTTGACCACCAGAGGACCTTTTGGCCATTCATCTTGCAGTATATTTTCCTGCAACCGAGTACGCCTAAGTACGCTTTTAATTCGAGCAACTAGCTCTCGTGAACTAAAAGGCTTTGTCATATAATCATCGGCTCCGAGCTCCAGACCGACAATTTTATCAATTTCTGTTTCTCTAGCAGTCAGAATAATCACAGGAAGTAGCCGAAGCTCCGCATCTTGGCGAATCCAACGACACACTTCAAGGCCGGTTCCACCTGGAATCATCCAATCCAAGATCACAAAATCAATTTTTTCTTTTTTTAATAACTGAAAAGCTTCTTTTCCATTGGCGGATTCAAGAACAGAATATCCCTCTTCTTTTAGATTAAAAGCAATCAAATCGCGAATTGATTTATCATCTTCGACGACTAAGATTTTTTCTTCCACTTGAATCCCCCCTCTTATTGAAATCAGTCTATCATAATTTTATCCACTGACCAATAAAAGAAGATTCTATTTTTATTCAGCGACCTTCAAACCGCCTCTTCCAGATTGCCGTAGGAATCGCCAATAATAGATTAAAGAGAAAGACCAAAATAATAAGTAATGCTCCGATTCCATTGGCAATTTCCACGCGATCAGGCACCAGCCCAACTGACATTACGTACCATAAATGAACTGCGAGAGTTTCCCCGCCGGCGAGTAAATCAAAATCTGGAATGAATCGTGAAACCGTCGTACCTGCTGTAAAGATCAAAATAGCGGTCTCGCCAATTGCGCGACCTGCTACCAAAGTAATACCTGTGACAATTCCCGGCCATGCAACAGGTAGCAAAATTTTCCAAATCGTCTGGAACCGAGTCGCTCCGAGCGCAAGGCTCGCTTCGCGGTAATATGAGGGTACATTTCGAAAAGATTCCTCGGTGACTCTTACTAATACAGGTAAATTGAGTAAGACCAGCGCAAGAGCTCCACCAATAATACTAAATCCTAGACCTAAAAAATTTACAAATAAGATCATCCCAAATAATCCCAGTACGATAGAAGGAACCGTCGCTAGACTTTCAGTACTTAGCCGAATCAAGCGAGTCAGCTTTGTGTCTTTCGCATATTCAGCTAGATAAATACCCGCTCCAATTGCAAGAGGAATCGAAACCATCAATGATAAGCCCAATATATACACTGTATTAAAAAGCTGAGAAGCAATTCCGCCGCCCGCCCGAATATCACTCGATACACCAAAGAGGAAGCCCCATTTGAGAATTGGAAGCCCTTTCCAAAAGATATAACCAAGAAGCAAAGCTAAAAGCGCAATGACAAAAAAGCCGGATAGCCATAAAAGCACTGTTGCCAAAGAATTTGTAAATCTTGCAGGCATCTTAAGCAACCTCCCGTCTACCGATAGATCGGATGCATAAAATCATTCCGACTGAGATTAAAAGAAGTACCAGAGCCATTAGGAAAAGAGAATTTCCCCAGACACTTCCAAACGGCGTATTGCCCATCTCAACGACAATCGCACTCGGCAACGCCCCCGTCGGCATAAAAAGTGACTTAGCCATTTGTGGCGCATTTCCGATGACCATCTGGACAGCCATAGTTTCTCCCACTGCTCGGGCCATCGCGAGAACAACGCCAGTCATAATCCCCGGTGACGCCGCGGGAATGATCACCCGCCAGAGAGTTTGCCAGCGAGTCGCTCCTAAGGCCAGCGAACCATCCTCTAGAGCCTGTGGAACGGACTGCAAAGCATCTTCAGAGATCGTAATCACCGTCGGTAAAATCATGACTCCAAGAATTAACGACGCACTTAGCAAGCCAAAACCACTCGGAACATCAAAAGTTGTTCGGACCCACGGGACCAAAATCGTTAAACCTAAAAAGCCATAAACAACTGATGGAATAGCCATGTATAGATTGATAATCGGCTTCATCCAAAGTCGAAGTCGATTGGGAGCAATTTTCGCCAAAAATACCGCGCAACTTATCCCTAAAGGAGCACCGAGAATCACTGATAGAACCGTCACCGAAAAAGTGCCCCAGATAAAGCTAAGGGCGCCATACTGACCTTCCGTCGGCTCCCACCGGGTAGAAAGAAAAAACTCCGCCGGGCTGACTTCATGAAAGGTTTGCAAACCCTGCTGTCCCACGAAAAGGATAATGGCAAAAATTAGGACAGCCATTAGGCCGGCACTAGATAAAAATAAATAGCGAACCCAACGATCATAAAGTCGGCGTCGTTCATTCCATCCACTCGATTTCATTTCTTTAATGCCCCTATCTATACTCGTTTATTTTTTCATTTTTGTAATCGGTACAAAACCATTTTTCTCTGCATAAGTGTCTTGAAAGGCAGCGCTAGTTACATAGTCGATAAAAGCTTTTGTCGCACCAGTCGGTTCACCTTTGGTGAACATACGACCAAAGCTATAAATCGGATAGGTTCCATCGATAACCGCTTGTACAGAATATTTCACACTGTTGTATGTAAGTGATTTAATGCTGTCATCTACATAAGCGGCATCCACATACCCAATCGCGCCTGGAGTCGTAGCGATCGCTGAGCGAACTGCGCCATTTGAATCTTGAATAATTGCACTATCAACAAATTTTGCATCTTTCATCACAACTGTTTGAATCGTAGCTCGTGAACCTGAAGAGCTAGAGCGATGAATCAGGGTAATCGGCGCATCTTTTCCGCCGACATCTTTCCAGTTTTTGATTTTTCCACTCATAATATTGACCAGTTGTTCATTCGTTAGATTATCCACCTTCACGTCTTTGTTCGCGATAAAAACAAAAGGAA
>JAGOZY010000196.1 GCA_018058445.1 Negativicutes bacterium
AACTTAAAGATTGGGTTATTTCGATTGGAATTGCCCTGATTTTAGCCTTCTTTATTCGGACTTTCATTATCGAGCTCTATTTGGTCGATGGTCCTTCTATGCAGCCTACGCTACAAAATGGAAACCGCTTAGTTGTATCTAAGTTCATTTACAACTTCCGCGATCCACGGCGAGGCGAAGTCATCGTTTTCCAATTCCCCGCTGATACCAGTCGGGATTTTGTCAAACGAGTGATTGGAGTTCCTGGTGATAAAATCGAGATCAAAGACGGCAAAGTTTTTGTAAATGACAAAATGATCGACGAGCCTTATATGCAGCGCGATGAAAGCCTGATAAAAGGACGTACTGCATTGCAGCGTTATTTTGATTTCTATCCAGTGCATGTAGTGCCGCAAAATACAGTATTTGTCCTTGGGGACAATCGTTATAATTCCGAAGATAGCCGGGACGGTAAAGTTGGCTTCGTTCCCTACAGCCTTATCAAAGGGAAAGCTCTGATGGTCTTCTGGCCATTTAGTGAAATGAAGTTACTACCTTAAAATTATAAAATGATTTAAAAGATAAGAAGAAAAGCAGGCGAGGCCTGCCTTTCTTTTCTTTATAAAGGAGGAAAAGCATTATGCATATTCAATGGTATCCGGGGCATATGGCAAAAGCTGAGCGGCAAATTAAAGAACAACTAAGTATTGTTGACGTTGTCGTTGAGCTCTTAGATGCTCGTATTCCTTTAAGCAGTGCTAATCCGAAGATGGATGATCTATTAGGTAATAAACCACGAATTGTAGTTCTCAACAAAGCGGACTTAGGCGACCCTGCAATTACCGAAGAATGGGTGAGATATTTTGCAGAGCAAGAGATCCCAACGATTCTACTTAATGCCGTGAGTGGAATGGGTCTAAAAGAGCTTTATAAAAGTGTAGCCGAGGTTATGAAACCAGAGCTTGAAAAGCGTGCGAAGAAAAATATGCTTCCAAGGCGTGCGAGAGTTATGATCGTGGGAATTCCAAATGTAGGAAAATCATCGCTTCTCAATCGAATTTGTGGACGGAATCGAGTAGATACTGCAAATCGTCCAGGAGTTACGCGAGCTCAGAAATGGATTAAAACCCAAGGTGGTTTTGATCTGTTAGATACTCCTGGGATTCTACCACCACGACTGGAAGATCAGGAAGTCGCCCGCAAATTAGCTCTAACTGGCGCTGTAAAAGATGATATCTATGACATGGATATGGCAGTTCGCGAATTTCTCAATATTTTGCGGGAGAAGCAGCCAGAAGCCTTAAAAACTCGTTATAAACTGGAAGATGATAATTTAAATGAGTTGCCAGTGGATGAATTGCTTGAACTCATTGGCCGTCAGCGAGGACTACTTCGTCCAGGCAATCAAGTTGATCTTGAAAAAACCGGACGAGTCATCGTACAGGAATATCGTAATGGGAAACTCGGGGCAATTAGTTTAGAGCGACCTTATTACTAAACGAAATAGAGAGGAATTTTTCCTCTCTATTTTTTTTGTTTAAAAAAGGGAACTTAACAAGAAAGCCGAACTAAACAGAGATAAACAAGAAAAGAGGCTATTTGAATGATTTGGCACTCTATAGAAGAAGAAGCATTCCAAAGGGAAATTCAATTGGCAGGAATTGATGAAGCCGGTCGAGGCCCTTTAGCTGGACCCGTCGTTGTGGCTGCTGTGATTTTGCCTTCAGATTTTCCAGTGGAGATATTGGATGATTCAAAAAAAGTAACTCCAAAAAATCGAGAAGCCGCCTACGAAATCATCTGCCAGCGGGCAATTGCCAGACATTCTGTCGTGGTTGACGCTGAAATCGTAGATCAGATTAATATCTTGCAAGCGACTTTAAAAGGGATGAGAGAATCCGTTGAAGGATTAGCTTTTTTACCGGACAAGATCGTTGTCGATGGAAATCGCGATCGCAGGCTTCCATCGCACTGGGAGTTCTACGTGGGTGGTGATCAGTTGTTTGCGGCGATTGCCGCAGCCTCGATTGTTGCGAAAGTCGAAAGAGACCGCCTTATGGAAGAGTATGGTGCTCTTTATCCAGAATATGGATTTGAAAAAAATAAAGGATATGGAGCGAAAGTTCATTTGGAGGCTTTGAAACAAATCGGACCTTGCCCGATTCATCGTCGGACATTCAATCCTTTACGTACCTGGCTTGAAGAAATGACGCTTTTTTAGCAGGAGGATTTTAATGGAAAATCATCTTTCTTTTGGTTCTTGGGGCGAAGACCAAGCCCAGCTTTTTCTTGAAAAAACTGGGTATCAGATTCATAAGAGAAATATACGAACCCCCTATGGCGAAATTGACATCATTGCGAAAAAGGGCAAAGTTTGGGTGATTGCCGAAGTAAAGACGCGGCGAAGCCAATTCTTTGGTAGGCCTGGCGAAGCAGTGACATCAGCAAAACAGAAGAAAATACGACAAAGTACACTTTGGTGGATTCAAGAATCGGAAAAAACAATACCAGAGTTGCGATTTGACGTCATTGAAATTCTACATACTTCAAATAAAACGACAGAGATTCATCATATTATTTCAGCATTTGAATGAGGAGGCCTTTTTGAATGTATGTACAGATTAATGGAGCTGCGACGATAGGAATATCTGGGAATCCCGTTCAAGTTGAGGTTGATTTAAGTAGTGGCCTTCCGGGTATGGAGATCGTTGGACTTCCAGATGTTGCAGTTAAAGAAGCCCGTGAACGAGTGCGTGCGGCAATTAAGAATAGCGGCCTTCAATACCCCGGCAAGCGGGTCACTGTAAATCTAGCTCCAGCGGATTTGAAGAAAGATGGATCAGCCCTAGACTTAGCCATTGCCGTCGGCATTTTAGCTGCAAGTGGACAAGTCGAGATCTCCAAAGAAATTCAATCGGCTTTTTTAGGAGAACTAGGTCTTGATGGACGTCTTCGTCCGATTGACGGGGTCTTGCCGATGCTTTTGGCCTTATCAGAAAATGGCATTAAAGAAGTGTTTGTCCCGATGGACAATAGCACAGAAGCAGGAGTCGTCAAAGACTTAACTGTTTATCCTGTAGAGCACTTGAATCAGGTGGTTAAGCATCTTCAAAAAGAAGAAAAGCTGATCCCTCATCGTGAAGTCTGGCAATCGAAGAATAACAATAATTGGGACGATTGTGACTTTGGTGATGTCCAAGGCCAACGAACAGCCAAACGGGCCCTTGAAATCGCTGCTGCTGGTGGACATAATGTTCTGCTATCCGGACCACCAGGTAGTGGCAAAACGATGCTTGCTAAG
>JAGOZY010000197.1 GCA_018058445.1 Negativicutes bacterium
ACATAATGGTGGTGGTGTCGGTATCGGTAAATCGATCAACGGTGGATTTGGGATGGTGCTAGATGGTACTGATCGTGCAGCCAAAGTCATTGCCTCGGCAATGATGTGGGACGTAATGGGTGGTGTTGCAAGACGGAACTGGGCGCGTAATGAAAATTCAGTTGCAACCAGTATCGAGTACAACAAAAACTATATGGGTCAAGGGCATATTACGATCCCATATATTCCTAAAGAGGAATTAATTGAGAGAGTTGTAGCCCAGAATATAAAGAAATAAAAGTGTGAGGAGACGAAAAAATGGCGAAAATCGTAGAGTGTATTCCTAATTTTAGCGAGGGACGAAATCAAGAAACGATTAGTGAATTGGTTGCCTTAGCAAAATCTGTTCCAGGCGTGACGTTGCTAGATCATTCTTCGGATACTTCACATAACCGGAGCGTCTTCACTCTAGTAGGCGACTTAGATGCTGTCGCCGAAGCGGCGTTTCTACTCGCGAAGCTCGCTTCTGAGAAAATTGATCTAACCAAACATCAAGGTGAACACCCTCGAATGGGAGCTGTCGATGTCATTCCTTTTGTTCCGATTAAAGACGTAACCGTTGAGGAGTGCATTGAGATCTCTAAAAAAGTCGGCGAAAGAATCAGCAAAGAACTTTCGATTCCGGTATTTCTCTACGAAGATTCGGCATCAGCTCCGAGCCGAGTGAATTTAGCGGCTATTCGAAAAGGACAATTTGAAGGAATGGCAGAGAAAATTACCCAACCTGAATGGGCTCCTGACTATGGCGAAAGAAAAATTCATCCGACTGCCGGAGTCGTTGCGGTAGGCGCAAGAATGCCTTTGGTTGCTTTTAATGTTAATTTGAATACCTCAGACATTACTATTGCAAACAATATCGCAAAAATCATCCGCGGTTCGAGCGGTGGGTTCAAATACTGTAAAGGTATTGGTGTCATGCTAGAGGATCGAAATATTGCTCAAGTATCCATGAACATGGTCAATTATGAAGGAACTCCTCTGTATCGAGTTTTTGAGTTGATTCGTATTGAAGCAGCTCGCTACGGAGTGTCGATCATCGGTAGTGAAGTGATCGGTCTGACTCCAGCCAAAGCACTGATTGATTGCGCAGAGTATTATCTACAAATAGAAAAATTCGATTACAAAAAGCAAGTACTGGAAAATCATATTATTGGATAAAAGCAAGGGGTGATTCGATTGGCAGATTTGTTAATCAAGAATATTGGCGAACTTGCAACCGCTCAAGGAAAAAGTCCAAAAAGAGGCACTGAACAAGGTGAAGTTAAAATTCTGCGGGATGCCTGTATTGCGATAAAAGACGGAGTCATTACGTTTGTCGGAAATGAGAAGGATGCACCTTTAGCTGAGCATGTAATTGATGCGGAAGGATGTCTCGTGACACCTGGACTTGTGGATGCTCACACTCATTTGGTGTTTGGCGGGTGGCGTCAGCATGAATTGTCCCAAAAATTAGCTGGCGTTTCTTATTTGGACATACTAAGGAATGGCGGCGGGATTCTCTCCACCGTTCGTAGTACTCGGGCAGCTACAGAAGAAGAACTTTTCGTAAAAACCGAGGGATTATTAAAAATAATGCTCGAACATGGTACGACAACTGTAGAAGCAAAGAGTGGCTATGGGCTTTCTACTCAGGAAGAGATAAAACAGCTTTCTGTAGTGAAGCGGCTACAGCAGACGAATAAGATGGACATCGTATCCACTTTTATGGGAGCTCATGCAATCCCAGAGGAGTATGCAGAAGATCGCGAAGGCTATATCCACCTCGTTTGTGAAGAAATGATTCCAAAAATTGTGGAAGAAAATCTAGCAGAATTTTGTGATATTTTTTGCGAGACCGCAGTTTTTGAGGTGGATGAAACACGAAGAATTCTTAAGTGCGCACAAGCCCATGGCCTAAAGATTAAGTTACATGGGGACGAGATTGACCCCATGGGCGGAGCAGAATTAGCAGGTGAACTTGCTGCAATTTCCGCCGAACATCTGATCGAAGCTTCGGACCAAGGAATTGAATCGATGGCCAAAGCAGGAACGATTGGGGTACTACTGCCAGCGACGTCGCTTTATCTAAATAAGCCCTTTGCTAGAGCTCGAAAAATGCTTGAAAGTGGAATGGCAGTTGCGGTCGCAACTGATTTCAATCCAGGCTCAAGCCCCAATCTTAATATGCAGCTGCCGATGACATTAGCTTGCCTCAAGTATCGTCTGTCGCCGAAAGAAGCGTTGACTGCGGTGACGTTGAACGCTGCTTGTGCAATTAGTCGGGGCGATAGGATCGGTACGATTGAGCTCGGCAAACAAGCAGACATTATCCTATGGAATGCGCCAGATTTAGATTTCTTATTTTATCGGTATGGAAACAATCAAGTCAAAAAAGTCATCAAACGCGGTGTTGTTGTATAAAAAATGTTAGGAGAGTGTAAAGCTTTATGAAAACAGATATTCAAATTGCCCAAGAGGCTGAAATGAAACATATATCAGTGATCTCTAAATCCATCCATGTGTCTGATGATGATGTCTCTTTCTATGGGAAATATAAAGCGAAGATCAATCATCGACTACTAAAAAAGATGGAAAATCAGCCTGATGCAAAAGTTGTCTTAGTCACAGCGATTAGCCCGACACCAGCTGGTGAAGGGAAAACGACGACGACTGTAGGTCTTGGCGATGCTTTAAACTCCCTAGGCAAGAAAACCATTATCTGTTTACGTGAACCATCACTCGGCCCAGTCTTTGGTGTGAAAGGCGGTGCTGCTGGTGGCGGTTATGCCCAAGTGGTACCGATGGAAGATATCAACCTACACTTTACTGGTGACCTTCATGCGATTGGAGCTGCGAATAATTTGCTGGCAGCCATGATTGATAATCATATTTTCCACGGGAATGTACTGGGTATCGATGTGCGACGAGTTACTTGGAAACGAGCGATTGACATGAATGATCGTCAATTACGATCAATCGTTGATGGCTTGGGTGCGAAGGTAAATGGTATGCCACGGGAAGATGGCTTTGATATCACTGTTGCCTCCGAAGTCATGGCGGTATTCTGCTTAGCGAGTAGCCTTGCCGATTTAAAAGAACGACTTGCTAATATGGTAGTCGCTTATACTTATGACAACAAGCCAATTACCTGTGGTCAGTTAAATGCCCAAGGAGCACTAACCGCCCTCCTGAAAGATTCTTTTGATCCTAATTTAGTGCAAACGTTAGAGGGAA
>JAGOZY010000198.1 GCA_018058445.1 Negativicutes bacterium
AGTAAAGTGGCTCTCTCAAAGTCACGGGGGGCATGTTCTACCATGGCTAGTAGTAAATTGCTTCGTCCCGCACCCGTTTCAGATGAGATCGTCACAAAAGGGATCTCGAGTAAGTCTACTAATTCAGCTTGTAATAGCTCTGGGTTGGCAACCCAGTCACTTTGACTGAGTACCCCTAGAACAGGAATTTTGTGCTTTTTTAATTCTTCCAGCCATGCGATCTCAAGTTCGATATTTCGACCCGCAGTTACCGGAATAACAAGGAGTGCAAGGTCAGAGTGAGTCATCATTTCCCGACTTTTAGCTGCTCGAAGGGCTCCGAGATCACCTTCATCATCCAGTCCGGCTGTATCAATAAAGACAACTGGGCCAAGCGGTAGTAACTCCATACTTTTTAAAACCGGATCGGCAGTCGTTCCTGGTTCAGCCGACACAATAGCCAACGATTGGCCGGTCAGCATATTAATTAAGCTTGATTTTCCCGCGTTACGGCGACCAAACAGCCCAATGTGGAGCCGATTGGCTCGTGGTGTATTTAACATCGTAACCCTCCAATTTTAACGTTGATTGCATTTTCTCTCTAGAAATAAAGGTCTCGTTTGCCAGCTTTTAATTCAGCTAGGCGTTTTTTGGTTAGTTCGCGAATTCGTTCATCTGGGATCGTTTCGAGTTCTTTTTCAAGAAGTGGACGCGCGACTTTCAAAGTGGCTTCATCTGCGTGATCAAGCAGATATTCTTCTAAAGTAAGTAAGGCATTCGGCTGACAGACATTCTGAATTTGACCAGACTTGGCAAGCTCCATAAAGCGATCCCCTGTCCGTCCCTCCCGGTAACAAGCTGTGCAATAGCTTGGAATATAGCCGTTTTCACAAAGCTGCTGGATCATTTCTTCTGGAGTTCGATGATCTCCTACCTCAAACTGAGGTTTTTCTGCCGGATCTTTTTCTAGTGAACTTTGATAGCCTCCGACGCCGGTGCAAGAGCCACTACTCACTTGGGATACGCCAAGCGCAATAATTTCATCTCGAAGGACGGGATCTTCACGAGTGGAAAGAATTAGACCTGCATAAGGTACAGCGAGCCTCAGCACCATAACGATTTTTTTGAACTCCTCATCGGAAACTAGATGCGGATATTCCGCCATAGTAACTCCTACTGCTGGGCGAAGTCTCGGTACTGAAAGGGTATGGGGCCCGACTCCCATCGTTTTTTCCAAATGCTCTGCGTGCATCAGCATCGCAATCGTTTCATAACGGTGATCGTAAAGTCCGAAAAGAACGCCGCATCCTACATCATCAATTCCGCCCTCCATAGCGCGGTGCATCGCTGTTGTATGCCAATCATAGTTTGCTTTCGGCCCAGCTGGATGCATCGCTTCATAAGTTGGGCGATGATAGCTTTCTTGAAATAGAATATAGGTTCCAATTCCTGCGTCTTTTAACTTCCGATATTCTTCTGCAGTTGTCGCAGCAATATTTACATTGATTCGGCGAATATTTTCTCCTTTTGTGCTGCGGTACGCGTAAATACGTTCCATACAATCTAAAATATATTCGATCGGATGACGCAGGGGATCTTCACCAGCTTCAAGGACAATTCGTTTATGCCCTAAAGCGAGCAAAGCCTCAATTTCACCATCAATTTCTTCCAGTTCTAAACGGCGTCGAGTCAGCTCTTTGTTTCCCGCTTGATAGCCACAATACTTGCACTGATTCACGCAGTAATTACCCACATAAAGAGGAGCAAACATCACAATCCGGCGACCATAAATCGCTTCTTTCACACTCTTGGCAGCTTCTGCCATCTGCGCCAATATTGCAGGGTCTTCCACCTGAATCAAGACGGCTGCTTCTTCAAAAGTAAGTCCTTTGGCTAGTTTCGCCTTTTCGACGACCCGCTGAACTGCTAGTGTATCAGAAGCAGTTCTTTTTCCATAAGCAAGTGCTTCTTGAATTTCCTGATCACGAATAACATCGTTACCTTTATACATATAAACTTCCTCCATAGTCACACATTTCACCACACTCTTGTTTGCTACGCTTATTTCTTCGTTAAAGCCGCTTTTACTGTCACATTTTTTACATTGCCTAACTTACCTGTCAAGGCGCTGATGTCTTCATTCGTTCCATCTAAAATGAGAGAAATTACAAAGATATCTTTTTCCCTGTAAGGAATTCCCATTCGTCCAACAATCAGCGAGCCAAAGTCATGCAGTATCTGATTCACTTCTTGGGCTCTAGAAAACTCCTCCACAACAATAGCAACGACTCCGATCCTCTGATCCATAAAGTAGCCTCCTCCACATTTAGACAAATAAAAAAAGCTTCTCAAACTCAGTGAGAAGCTTTAAAACTGCATACAAAATACAGTCATCAAAAGAATAAAATCCATTGATGCCTTCTCTCCAAGCTCAGATCATTCTCAGCTAGCAGATTCCTTGCAGTTTCATCAATCCCCTTTCTCAGATCACTCTCAGAAAACGGCTACGGTGATATCACTGCTAGATTTATTATACCAGAAAAGCAATGCCCAAGCGAATCAACGAAAAGACGTAGTTTTCTTCTTCATTGACCTTTGTAAAAAGAAAACAGGGTTTTACGAATAATCAAGAAATCATTTATAGCTTATTAAAATTTTTGTGATGGCAACAATTGCATAAATAGAAAAGAAGCGACCTGCAGGTCGCTTCTTAGGAATTTGTTAATACCAGATTCGGAAAATATAGCGCCAGTTTGTGAATGAACTGACTGCTACAAATCCCCCATTTTTCTTCGGAAATATAAGCCCGGCAGAGCCAGTAAAAAGTTGAATAGTATTGGAATATAATATCGGTACTAAGCCATATCCTACGGTCCCACCATCTGTTGTCCTAGTTGGCATTACTCCAGAAACAATATCTCCTTTTAAAAAGCCCGTAATAGAATCATCAACAATACATTTTAGTAAAACATCACATTTATAATATAAAGGATCAATATTTCTATTATGATTCCAATTTGTCATATAATTTAGCACGGGAGTGTGTTCACCACTCATGTGAAATCTAGTCCCTGCAAGCTCTCGTATTTCAGTTCGATCTGCTTTATTTGCCACATCTCCAACCACGCCTTGTGCGAGAAGTTGTTCAGGATTAAGAACCGAGTCGGATACCTTAATGCAATACATGACCACTGCGCTTTTCGGGCGGTTTTCATCTGCTGTTGGAAGCTGCTTTGAAACATCCATTTCGAATGAGTAATTTC
>JAGOZY010000199.1 GCA_018058445.1 Negativicutes bacterium
AAATCCCTCCCTGTTTTTCAGAATAGGGAGGGATTTTTTCATGCAGAAGTTCGCGTAATTTATTGACAAAATGAAAGATTTTAGCTACGGTAATTCTATCAGGTCTTCTTATTCTTTGAACCACTTTAAAAATGCGGAGGTGAATAGCCATGAAAAGTAAAAAACCTACTTATGTCACCATTCGTGATGTTGCCAAATTAGCTGATACATCGATCGCAACAGTTTCCTATGTTTTAAATCATCCAACCGGAATTCGTCCGATCAGTGACGAGTTGCGAGAACGTGTCGTAAAAGCTGCTGAAGAGCTTGGCTATGTTCGCAGCGCAATTGCCTCCAGTTTAAAAGGAAGTCATCTCGGAATGCTAGCTGTTTTTGTTCCTGAATTTACCGGCCCGGTTTTCGGTAGTTTTTCATCTGCTATTAGTCGTGCTGCCCAAAACAACAATATGATTGTTACATTCTCTAGCTCCGATGATAATCCAGCAAAAGAAAAGGAGCTTTTAACCTTACTTTTGTCGCAACGTATGGATGGTTGCATTATCTGCCCAACAAAAGCAGGAGGAAAAAATACCGAAATTCTTCGTAAATTGAAAATTCCTTATGTTGTTCTTGCCCGGCCCTTTTATGACTATACGGGTCCGTATAACTATGTTGGGGCTGATAATCATCAAGCAGGCTATCTCGGTGCCATGGAGCTAATTAAAGCGGGACACACAAAGGTTGGTTTCATCGGGGCAAAAACAATTTTTGGAAATGTAAATAAACGGCTTAGTGGTTTTAAAGCTGCTTTTCAAGAAGCAGGGCTTCCAATACTTGAAAGCTCAATTAAATTAATCGAAGACGAAGAGAATGTCGCTGAAGAACGTAGGGCCTTGGAAGAGCTACTTTATGATGAGAAAATCACCGGATTAATTGTTGACTATAAAAGCATTGCCCAAATTATTTTCAAGCTGTTGGGGGAATATCAGATTTCAACTCCGGGGGATCTTTCTTTAGTCCTTCTTAATAGTCCCGACTGGGCACCCATTGTTTCTCCATCACTTACAACTGTTTACTCACACGAATCTGAAGGAGGAGAAGCGGCGGTCCAGATCCTACTTGATCAAATTGAAACTCAAGATAGTGAGAATTTCCAAACAAAAATCTATCCCTGCGAAATTATCCAGGGCCAGTCGGTCGGGGCACCTCGAAATTTCCCACTTCTAAGAAAATAAAACTTTAAAGCCCCTCTAGCAGGGGCTTTTTTACTTTCCAGATATGCTGTTTCCATAAAGAATGATTTTCAGTTACAATAGAGATAGGCGTTCGAGAATTTATTCACAACAAATAACAGAAAATAGGAGGGATTTTCATGAAAATAGTAGTTATTGGCTGTACCCATGCGGGGACTGCCGCAATTTTGAATGCAAAACGGCTGTATCCAGAGGCAGATGTTACGGTCTTTGAGCGAAACGATAATATCTCTTTCTTATCTTGCGGTATTGCCTTATATGTCGGTGGGGTTGTCAAAGACCCACAGGGGCTGTTTTACTGCTCGCCCGGAAAACTCCAAGAGCTTAATGTGTCTACCCAAATGCGTCATGATGTCGTTTCAGTAGATCTTTCCGCTAAAAAAGCGACTGTAACGAATTTAGAAACTAGCGAAGTTTTTGAGGAAAGCTTTGATAAGCTGATCATCACTTCTGGTTCTTGGCCGATTACGCCGCCAATTGAAGGAATTGATCTTGGTAATATCCTACTTTCAAAAAACTTTAATCACTCCGAAGAGATCATTGAGACAGCTAACCATTCAAATAAAGTGATCGTTGTTGGGGCGGGCTATATCGGTGTCGAATTGGTCGAAGCTTTCCGTGAGGAAGGTAAAGAAGTCGTTCTGGTGGATGCGGAGAGCCGTATTCTTAGCAAATATCTGGATCGGGAGTTTACCGATATCGCCGAAGAGGCTTTTAGGAGTCATGGCATTACTTTAGCGACTGGCGAAAAAGTCGTCCGCTTCGAAGGTGACGCAGGAAAAGTAAAAAAAGTCGTCACTGATAAGGGTACTTATGAGGCCGATATGGTCATCCTGTGCGTGGGCTTCCGACCAAATACCGACATCTTTAAAGGGCAACTGGATATGCTTCCGAACGGGGCTATTAAAGTCGATCGATATATGCGCTCTAGCCATCCGGATGTACTGGCGGCCGGTGATTGCTGCTCAGTCTACTATAATCCTACGCGCGAATTTGCTTATATCCCACTGGCAACAAATGCGGTTCGCATGGGGACTCTCGCGGCAATTAATCTTTTCGAAAATAAAATTGCTCATCCGGGTACTCAGGGAACTTCCGGGATTAAAATCTACGAACATGATATGGCCTCTACTGGAATTACCGAAGAAGAAGCGCGACGCAAAGGAATCGATATCGATACAGTAACGGTCGTGGATAACTACCGTCCGGAATTTATGCCGACTTATGAGCAAGTCACTTTAAAAGTGGTCTTTGAAAAAGATAGTCGCCGCCTCATTGGTGCACAGCTACACTCCAAGATTGATCTCACTCAGGCGATCAATACGCTCTCTGTCTGTATCCAAAATGATATGACTGTCACGGATTTGGCGTTTATTGATTTCTTCTTCCAGCCTCACTTTAATAAACCCTGGAATTTCATCAATTTAGTTGGACTACAAACTTTAAAATAAAAGGAAAAGCGGCAGACTCAAAGTCTGCCGCTTTTTCTTTGATTATTTTATTTCTTTTCCTTCACTGCTTTTTTCAGGCTTTTTAAATTTGCCTTACTACCAAACATCTGGTTAATTTTTACAGCCTCAATTTCTTTTGCGTTTAAACCATCATAGTTCATTTCTTTTTTTAATTTTTGATAACTTATCAATCGTTCTTCTGAGATTGATCCGTCCGCAATCGCGCCCTGAACTGCACATTTGGGCTCGTTTGTGTGAGTGCAGTTGCCAAATTTGCATAAGCTTGCCAGTTCTTCAATATCCACGAATGTTTTGGATAAGTCGGCGTTTTCAAGGCCAAGCTCGCGCATTCCAGGCGTATCAATCACAATTCCGCCGTCAGGAAGCAGGAGTAGTTCCCTTCTCGTCGTCGTATGGCGGCCTTTATCGTCATTTCGCAGGCCACGAGTGGCAAAATGCTCCTCACCGATTAATCGATTGATCAGTGTCGATTTTCCAACACCGGAAGATCCTATAAAGGCAATCGTTTTTCCAGCTTTCATATAAGCTTTCAC
>JAGOZY010000200.1 GCA_018058445.1 Negativicutes bacterium
TTCTGAACTTGCAACTGTAATGATTCAATATCCTCAGCTCTTGATCAACATACGAGTCCAAAGTAAAGCGGGCTGGGATACCAATGAGGCGATCAGTGCTGCGGTTTCGGCGAGTGAAGCTGAGCTGGGGAATAATGGTCGAATCTTAGTGCGTCCATCAGGAACAGAACCACTTCTTCGCGTGATGGCGGAAGGACCTGATTTAGCGCAATTAGAAGAGCTTACGGGTAAAATTGCTGATGTCGTAAAGCAAGAACTCGGCTCAAATTGACGCTTACCTGAAATTACTGTACAATTAGAAACGAATTAGGAAGAGAAAGCGCCTGATTTCAGGCGCTTTTAATTATTGGAGGTGTTTGGATGGAGCCATAAGGGGAATACCAGTTATAAAACAGCATACAAGCGCCAGTCCTTGGAACTGTGGGTTCACAAGGAGACGAGGGTGGAGGTTATCGAAGTTTTCGGCGGGTGCCTCCCGGCTTTCTGTAGTCGTTAGATAGAGGACAAATCCTACGGGTAACTGTAGGGACAAAGCCTTTAAAACAGAGACGAACATTGAAAAGAGAAGATAAAGGGGGTTCCGTTATGTGCGGAATTGTAGGCTATATTGGGCCGAAACAGGCTACGGAAATTTTAATTGATGGACTTAGTAAATTGGAGTACCGTGGTTATGACTCGGCCGGAATTGCGTTATTCACCCAGGGAGAATTAAAAGTTGAGAAAACCGCGGGTCGACTCAATAATTTAGTTGAAAAGCTAAAAATTTCGCCCATGGAAGGTACCGTAGGAATTGGACATACTCGATGGGCTACTCATGGTCGCCCATCGGATCGCAATTCTCATCCGCACACAGACTGTACTGGCGACTTTGTAGTAGTTCATAATGGAATTATTGAAAACTACTTGGAGATTAAGGAAGAGCTTCTCCAGTCGGGACATCAATTTGTATCGGAAACCGATACAGAGGTTGTCGCTCATCTTTTGGAGAGCTGTTATACCGGTGACTTTGATCAGGCGGTGCGAAAAGTCCTTGCCCGAATTAAAGGATCTTATGCTTTGGTATTTCTTTCGAAATTTCATCCAGATCGACTGATTTGTGCCCGTCAGGATAATCCGCTGGTTATCGGTCTAGGTGAGGGAGAAAACTTCATCGCATCGGATATCCCTGCGATTATCAAGCATACTCGACGTACTTATATCCTTAATGACGGAGAAGTGGCTTGGGTTGAAGCGAGCGGTGTCACTGTGACAGACCGCGAAGGTCAAATTGTCACAAAAAAAGTATTAGAGGTTCAATGGAATGCCGAAGCTGCTGAAAAAGATGGTTATGATCATTTCATGATTAAAGAAATTTTTGAGCAGCCTAAAGCAGTAAAAGACACATTGAGTGGACGACTAAGCCCAGAGAAGGAAGTTGTTTTCAAAGAACTGGACTGGACGGATGAAGAAATTCGTAATTTCCGAAAAATCGTCATCGTTGCTTGTGGTACTGCTTACCATGCAGGTCTTTTGGCCAAAACATGGCTTGAAGGTATGGCGAGAATTCCAGTAGAAGTTGATATCGCCTCAGAATTTCGTTACCGTCGTCCATTGATTGATGAACATACCTTGCTCTTAGTAATCAGTCAATCCGGCGAAACAAGCGACACTTTGGCGGCTTTACGTGAAGGAAAACGGCTTGGTGCTCATACACTGGCGATTACCAACACCGTCGGCTCTTCGGTGGCGCGTGATTCGGATAAAGTGCTTTACACATGGGCAGGACCGGAAATTGCAGTTGCTTCGACGAAAGCATACACAACTCAAGCGGTTCTTCTGTTTTTAGTTACCCTTTATATTTCTCGTCGGTTAGGAAAAATCGACTCGGCTCAAGAAGCTTTGCTTGTGAGAGAGATGGAAAAATTGCCTGAACTGGTTAAAGAAGTCCTAAATCAAGATGAGGCCTGTCGAGTATTTGCCAAGAAATATGGATTTGTTGAACATACATTTTTCATTGGCCGATCTCTGGATTATGCCGCAGCTCTTGAAGGCGCATTGAAGCTTAAAGAAATCTCTTATATTCACGCAGAGGCTTATGCCGCAGGTGAATTAAAACATGGAACTTTAGCTTTGATCGAAGAAGGGACACCGGTTATTGCTCTGGTTACACAGACCGAAGTCATGGAAAAAACAATCAGCAATATCCAAGAGGTTCGGGCGCGCGATGCGATTGTTTTAGGGATTGGCCCGGCGGATCGTGAGGAATGGAAGCATCATGCAGATCATAAAATTGAGCTGCCAGTTTGCAACTCTTTGATCTCACCCATCTTGCTGGCGATGCCGCTTCAATTGATTGCTTACTATGCCGCTGTAACTCGTGGCTGTGATGTAGATAAACCCCGAAATCTTGCAAAATCTGTGACAGTAGAATAATTGAACGCGGAAAAATCCTGCTCTGGCAGGATTTTTCCTATTTAGGTCTTGTTTTTTCTTGAGAATCAGGGTATTCTCATAGTAGGTTACAAATTAAATGAAGGAGTGATCTACTATGAAAATGAGTGCGAAATTAGAAAAAGCTTTAAACGAACAAATTGGCGCGGAGATTTTTTCTGCGAATCAATATCTGGCCATGGCATTACAAATGGATAGTCAAAACTTAAAAGGGATGTTTACTTGGCTTTACAAACAATATGAAGAAGAGATGGAACATGCGATGAAAATTCTCCGTTATGTTCAAGAGCGCGGCAATCGTGGTAAAGTACCCGCCATTGCAGCTCCTTCTGTTGAATATGGTAAACCTCTTCAAGTCTTTGAAAAAGTACTTGCTCATGAAGAGCATGTGACAAAATTAATTCATGAACTTCATGGAGTCGCTGTAAAAGAAAAAGATCTTAGCGCTCAGATCTTCTTGAACTGGTTTATCACAGAGCAAGATGAAGAAGAAGCAAATGCAAACTATATTGTGGATCAACTTAAATTAGTTGGAACCAATGTGGGGGGCTTAATGGTTCTCGATAAAGAGTTGGGAGCTCGTCAATAAGAACGGAAATAAAAAGCCTGCGCAGTTGCAGGCTTTTTTCTTTATTTGCAGGAGTTCGGGTGCTTTCAAAGAAATTTAAATAAGTAGAGAGAATCTTAGTTCTGGAGGAGACACCGCATGATAGTTGGAATCGGGATTGATATTATTGAAATAGCACGCATTGAAAAAGCACTTGAAAGCGAGCGATTTATTGC
>JAGOZY010000201.1 GCA_018058445.1 Negativicutes bacterium
TGCTCAATCTCCCCACCCAGCACAAGCTGGGCATACTCCAAGGGCTTGTTGTAGAGCAGCCAGTCCAGTTCTGCCCGCTGTGCCGGGGTGTTGCCGTATTCGTCCTCCACGTTTGGCGTATGGCGTAGTTTTCGCTGGAAATCCATCAAAAGAAAAAGCCTGAAACTTCTCGGTACATCAAGAAGTTTCAGGCTTTGTTATCTTAAAAATGGAAATTTACTGGTCAATCGGCTTCATCGTGGGGAGAATGCAAACAACGACTCCATCTTTATCCGTTATGCTCCATTAACATCCTTGATAGATGCAGAAGAAACAAAGGAAAAGCTACCACTTTATAGCAAGTTTCTCTCCATGATGAGTGATTCTTATGCTACAGAACTAAGACTTTCCAAAAAATCAAGTGCTTCAAACACAGTCGAAAAAGTTACGCAATATTTGCAAAGCCATTGATTTCGTTCATCTGTATCTTCAATACAAGGAATCTCCGAAATGTTTTGCAACCGCTTTTTTGCATATTTTACTGCTGTTGGATAGTTGGGAGCGATTTGCCAAATGGAATCTTTATCGCCTTTCTTGTAAATTGAAATAAATTTTTTAACATCTTTTACAAGGTTATTTTTGTCAGCCTCAGTTTGAGTGGGAGGAGCGCAATCTTTGAAATGTAGCATAAACCAATATTCAATGCAGCCGGAGGTCATTAGAAGTCGAACACGAATATTGGGCTTTTTTCGAAGCCTTCGGAGATAGTTAATAATTTTTAGTCGGTCAGCCCATACTTCGTCACTACTATCTTTTAATTCAGCATCAAAAAAGAACCAGATTTCATCCGTTGCTTCAGCAGTATCTCTATACTTTTTATCTTTTTCGAATCTACTTTTCGTGTCCTCGAACAAATTTGTAGAAGCTCTCTTTGCACATCGCTTAATTACAGCCACATCAGAGAACTGATTCTTCAAATAATCAATATACTGTTGCTCACTTTCACCTTCATAAAATACATAAATTAAGGGCTTGACACGTTTTATCTGACGAGGCATTATTCTACCTCCTCAATTTCAACGTTTGGTATTGCACCATACTTGCCAAGAATATAGTTCTTTTGAATGTTTTCTTCTGTTCGTGTTCCGAGTTCACTCACACTGTAAAGTTCAGAAACACCATCTGCGTTATGCTTATCCACAAAATAGAATTGGTCTTTTCTTAACAAATCCATGCCCATAAGTTCTGTATTGTGGGTTGTAAAAATAAGCTGTGCACCGTGTGGGTTTGCATTCTTGTTCTGGAACTTTGCAACGATATATGCTACCAAAATAGGATGTAACTCACGATTGATTTCATCAATTAGTAGAAGTCCACCCGTTCGCAAGGTTGATTCAATTGCTGGAGCGATTGACATCAATCTACGCGTTCCGTCTGATTCGTCATCCAAATCCAATTTGTAAAGACCACTCGATCCGTCCTTGTTTTTTCCTTTGTGAGTTGTTTTAGCGTCAACTTGTCCTACTCGCATTTGCTGCATTTGGATATTCGGACTGGATGCCAACGCTTGTGCAAATTGTGATAATGCATTTTTTAGTTCATCTGGCATATTTTCAGGAAAGGCAGAATTATTATTGTCAATTTCCCGATTATTAACGTCAAATTGTACATCCTCAATGCCAAGATCAGCAGCTTTTGCGTAGTTTGAAATTGCTTTTAACATAAGAGGATCTTCCGAATAGGTAATCAATTGATCAGGAATATCTGTATAGTCTCTTGAGAATCGCACATCTTCTCTAAACCATTGCATCGCCTTAACGCAAGCAGAATCATTCATTGTACATGCGACAGAAAAAAACAGTTGGTTCTCTGATACCATCTTACCAATTAGTTTTCGAAGTGCTTTATCCTCTGTAAAGCTGAAATTCTGCTCTGCTCTAGTAAAAACAGTTGCCTTTTGTCCTTTTGGTGCGTGGAATAGGTACTCTTTTAGAATCTTCTGCCGTGTCGCAGAAAATCCATACCAGTATTTTACATTGCTTTTTGTATAAATGAATTCAAACTCTGTCGGTTGCTCTGCAGAGTAATCATTCAACGCAAAAGAATGAATTGGAATCTCAGATTTTTCATGCTGTGTCCGCTGGGCATTTTTTATAAACTGAACTGCTAGCCAAAAAGCACGAATAACATTACTCTTGCCTCCGCCATTTTTTCCATAAATTGCCGCTACCGGTAGGATTTTTTGACTTTTGTAATGAATCAAGCAATCTTTTTTACTACCCAAGCCTATTGCCTCCATAGACAATATGGCTTCGTCACGAAAGGAACGATAATTTTTAAATCGAAATTCTATCAGCATATTGCAACCCTCCAATGCTAGAGTATCATATTTTTAGCAGAAATTCAATCGAAATAATCACTTTTTTGAAAATAATCAATCAAATTTTGAGAAAAACGCACCTCCGATTTTATAGAAACTGAAAGTGCGCTATGTAAAGCTAATTCAATTATTCACGAAAGGATTCCAGATATTCGTCCAGCACTTCTACGTTCACCAGTGCAATGCGTTTCAACCGGACGACAGCGTGAGCATCCTGTGCGACTTGTCGGAAAGAGTTTTTGCCCATCGAGTAGAGGACTGCCCCTTCCTCGTAGCGAACGTATTTCTTTTTCTTTCCAGCCAGCAGTTTTTCCAGTTCAGGAACTTCAACCGAGTTTCGCTTATGTGCCATGGTATTCTTCTCCTTTGTCAAGGTTATGTGGTATACTTGCATTATCAGGATATAGAAAAAGGACACTCCACTTTCGGCTTTTGCCGATGGTGAAATGTCCTCTTGACTGTTTTCTCGTTTACAGTTTTCTGCTGGATGTGGAACTGGCGAAAATCCGTCACGCTCCGTTTGGGATTTTTGCCTTCTCCGACAAGCCCCTAAGAAATCCGTCTGAACATTCAGGTTTTTGGTACATTCAGGGTCGGATTTTCAGTTCGTGCAGACTGTCGGAGACACAAGGATTACCACGTAGCTTAGTTAGATTCCGGGCGCATTGTGGGGAACAGCAGCACATCGCGGATGGAGGCGCTGTCGGTGAGCAGCATCACCAGACGGTCCACGCCGAAGCCCAGACCGCCCGTGGGGGGCAGACCGTACTCCAGTGCGTTCACGTAGTCGTAGTCCACCTGTGCCTTGCAGTCGGGCTCGATGGCCTTGCGCTCGGCCA
>JAGOZY010000202.1 GCA_018058445.1 Negativicutes bacterium
GTAAATGCAGGACAAATTAAAACTGGTGCTCCGGCTCGTACGGATCGGGTTGCAAAATACAATCAATTGCTTCGAATTGAAGATGAATTATGTGATTCAGCAGATTATAAAGGGCTGGCTGTTTTCTATAATTTGAAAAAGTAAAAATGATATGGAAAAAGGGGGGAGCAAGTTTTTTGCTTCTCTCTTTTTTGATTGAACTGGATGGAAGTCCTAAGGCGCTGATAAGAGCTAGGGAAAAAATCCATTGCAAAAAAAGGAATTCCCTGCTATTATAGGTAGGTCAGACTGTTTACAGTCTAAGAAGAATCGGGAGCGACAGGAGTGAAATCCGAAATGTTGATTACTGGACTGATGGTGTTGAACGTCATCGTAGCTGTATTATTAATTCTCGCAGTTGTGCTTCAACCAGGCAAAGGGAACGGTATGGGAAGTATGTTTGGTGGCGGCGAGAACGCTGTAGCAGGGCGCGGTCAGAGTTTAGAAAGTCTTCTGGAGAAGGCGACTATTTGGCTTGCGTTAATTTTTGGTATCTTAAGTTTGATCTTAGCGAAGTTGGCCTTGAAAGGCTCTTTATAAAGTAGAACACTAAAAGAACCGATGCTGTGGCATGGGTTCTTTTTTTTTAGCTTATTCCCTGTTCTTCGATAAATAGGCATTTCTTATTGAATCAGTTATACTAAAGGGAGAAAATTCATTCATTGGAGAGGGTTTGTCGATGAAGGAATATAATGGGAATCGAGCTTTTTGGCAGGCTGGAACAAATGAAATAGGGGTTCTCCTGCTTCATGGTTTTACTGGATCACCAGTTGAGATGTGTTTATTGGGGGAAAGCCTTGCCAATGAGGGCTATACGGTTTATGCGCCGCTTCTTCCAGGACACGGAACTTCGCCGGAAGATCTGGCGGAACGAACCCAGGATGAGTTTTTGGAAGCGGTGGAAGAAGCTTATTTAAAACTTCAAGAAACTTGCTTAGTCATTCATGTGGTCGGCCAATCAATGGGTGGGCTGCTGGCGCTTTCGCTGGCGACTCAGGGAAAAGGGCGTAAGATCGTGGCTTTAGCGGCGCCGGTCTGGCTGGTGCAACGAATTGGTGAGTGGGCAGGAATTCTTCACCATTTTAAGGCTTATACAGAGAGACGAAAGAAGCGTTTTCGGATTGGTAAAAAAGAAATCACGAATGGGTATTCGCGAATGCCGCTAAAATCGTTAGCTGAGGTTTTAAAACTTCGGGATCAGGTGCTAGAGGAGCTTGGGAAGATCACTCAGCCGCTACTTTTGATTTATTCGAATTCTGAACATACGGTAAAGCCTGAAAGTGCGGATAAGATCGCTGAACTTGCGACTTCTGCATCTGTCGAGATTATTCGATTGGAGAAATCCGGTCATATTATTACACTAGATAAAGAACGAGAGCCCGTTTTTGAACATATTATCCGCTTTTTAAAGGAGGACTAACAGACGATGGAAGATATTAAACGAGATGATTGGTGTTTTGCTTGCGGACTAAAAAATCCGTTTGGCTTGAAAATGGAGTTTTACTGGGAGGGCGAAGACTATCTTTGCCGATTTACTCCGAGAAAAGAACATCAAGGCTACGATGAAATCATGCATGGTGGGTTAGTTTCGACTTTGCTGGACGAGGTGATGGGACGCTCTTTGTACATCCAAAAAATTGAGGCAGTGACGGCAAGGCTTGAAGTACGCTATCGGCAACCCACGCCGATTGGGCAGGAGCTAGTGATTCGGGGTCAGATGATTGAAAAAAGAGGAAAAATTTGGCGACTGGCAGCCAATATTACGTTGCCAGATGGAACAGTCACCGCAGAGGCGAATGCGACGATGATGGTGAGAAATCGGGAGGTGAAATAAATGGAAAAAAACTGTAAACAATTGCAAGAAAAGCTACTGGCCTATTTAGAAGAAAAAGAAAAGGGCCCGATAGCAGAAGAGCAATTGCGGGAAAAAATAACTTTAAATGAAGAAGAGCAGTCTTTGTGGGAGCGGGCGATTTTGACGCTTCTCCAACGAGGTAGTTTGGTGCGGACTCGTACAGGACTTTTGGGACTGCCTAGCCAGATGAATTTGGCGGTTGGGCGATTTTCAGCATCTTCCAAAGGATTCGGATTTGTCATTCCTGATGATGTAGTGGGGCAGGATCTCTTTTTGTCGCCAGCAGACTGTAATGGAGCGATGAATGGTGATCGGGTGATGGTGCGGATTCATAAGCACCCTACAACGCCAGGAAGAGCACGCGAAGGGGAAGTCATTCGTATTTTAGAGCGGGCCCATCAGCAAATTGTTGGAACCTTTGAGCCTGTGGGGGCTTATGGTTTCGTAAAACCAGATGACACCAAATTGGGGGCGGATGTTTTCGTTCCGGTTCATGAGTTTGGGGAAGCGAAGCCAGGGGATAAAGTCATTTTGGCATTGACTCGCTACCCAGAAAAAGGACGAGCGGCGGAAGGGAAAATCACCCATGTTCTCGGACGGGCGGATGATCCTAAAGTGGCTATGGAAGCGATTATTCATCAGTACGGACTGAAAGAAGAGTTTCCACCAGAAGTCACTGCAGAGTCGGCGGGAATTGCGCAGACGGTTCCGGCAGCGGCGAAGCGAAATCGGGAAGACCTTCGGGCTCTGCCGATTGTGACGATTGATGGCGAAGATGCACGCGATCTGGATGATGGGGTGCATATCGAAACGCTTTCGAATGGCTTTTTCAGGCTAGGGGTTCATATTGCTGATGTTAGCTATTATGTGCGGACGGACTCGGCACTGGATAAGGAAGCTTATGAGCGGGGAACGAGCGTATACTTTCCTGATCGAGTGATTCCGATGCTACCACCGGAGCTCTCGAATGGGATTTGTAGCCTGAACGCCGGAGTCGATCGATTGGCTTTTTCTTGTGAGATGGATATTGATCGAAGCGGG
Source organism: Negativicutes bacterium (assembly GCA_018058445.1). Lineage (GTDB taxonomy): Bacteria > Bacillota > Negativicutes > JAGOZY01 > JAGOZY01 > JAGOZY01. The sequence continues at coordinate 2,936 of JAGOZY010000202.1, forward strand.
ACGATTCGAAGCTATCGTATTTTTCCATCGGTGATTCGAGTCGCTAAGCGGCTTTCCTATCGGCAGGTTAAGCTTGCGCTTGTTGAAAATGATCAAGCGGTGCAAGCTGAGCTAGTTGATCACATGGACAATTTAAAGAAAATGGCAGAACTGAGCCAAATTCTCCGGGATTGCCGAATGAAGCGGGGCGCGATTGATTTTGATTTCCCAGAAATCAAAGTGAAGGTGGATTCAGAAGGTAAGGCGATTGGTCTTGAGA
>JAGOZY010000203.1 GCA_018058445.1 Negativicutes bacterium
TTGAGGAGATTTTAAGTCAGTGCAAATCAGGGGTACTAAGTGACCCTGATCAGAGCAGTACGATCATTATTCTTCTTGAAAGCATTGAAGGTAAATGTTCTATGCGGCTTAAGGGACCTGGGATTCCGGGTGAAGTCCAATACAACTATGATGACGAGATCTATCGCTGGGTATGCAAACGCGAGCAGATGAATTACGGTTACCCGCTCGGGGTTGATTTGATCTTTGTGACCGGTGATGGCTCTATGATGGCTCTGCCAAGACTAGTAAAACCTTTGGATAACTAGAAAAAGAAGGAGGACTGAATTCAATGGCTTATGTAGCAGTTTCAGGAGGACAAGAAGCAATCGAAGAATCACTTTCCTTGCTTAAACTTTATCGTACAGAAGGCGGACACAGTATTGAAGTTGGTCTTTTAAAAGAAAGTTTGAAATTATTGATTGATCGGGTGATGAGCGAGGCTGGATTTTATGCACCTGATTATGCAGCACTTTGCTTAAAGCAGAGTGAGGGGAGTATAGAAGAGGCGGTTTTTCTTCTTCGCGCTTATCGATCTACTTTACCTCGACGATATCAAAGCCAAGCTCTTGATGGCAGAAATATGCGAGTGATTAGGCGCATCTCTGCGGCTTTTAAAGATATCGAAGGTGGACAAATTTTGGGACCATCCTATGATTATACACATCGCCTGATTGATTTTTCATTGCGCGATGAAAATGAGGCAGATATACGGAAGTTTAGATCTGAATATCTCAATGGTGAGCGCAGCGAAGATTTATATTGCAAGCGTGTGTCGGATTCGCTAAAAAAGGAAGGACTTGTGAGCGAACCTGAGTCTGCTTATTCTCCTTTAGATGATGTGACTGAACATTTGATTAAGTTTCCTGTTTCACGGAGTGCAAAACTACAAACCCTAGCCCGAGCAGATGGGGGATTCATTTCTGGGTTAGCTTACAGTTCGCTGCGAGGATTTGGCGCTGTGCATCCTACTGTGGGGGAACTTCGGACGGGCTATTTAGAGGTTCAAATTCCTTATCCACTAAATCCAGACGAAACTATTTCTCTCGGCGAGATTTTGGTAACTGAAGTCGAGTCGCTAATTCCGGCGAATAAAAAAAATCAACAGGATAAGAATGAATTAGCTCTAGAAATTGGCTATGGGGCTGTCTTTGGTCGCAACGAAAATAAGGCGATAGCGATCTCGATTTTAGATAAAACACTTGAAAATACAGAGGGAAGCTCGCCCGCGAATAATCAAGAATTTGTTTTGCTTCATGGGGATAGCTTAGAGATGAATGGATTTATCTCGCACTTAAAACTTCCTCACTATGTAACGTTCCAATCTAAATTGGATAGCATTCGAAATACTCGTAAGGAGGAAAATAATGAGTGTGACTAGTCATTATAATTTTGGTTTTTTAGATGAAAATTCTAAAAAAGAAATTCGGCGGAGTCTATTGAAAGCTGTTGCCATCCCAGGTTACCAAGTACCCTTTGGGTCCCGAGAACTGCCGATTGGTCGGGGGTGGGGAACCGGAGGACTTCAGATTACTTTGGCCCTTATCGGGCCTGATGATGTTTTAAAAGTGATTGATCAGGGCAGTGATGAGAGTGTAAACGCAGTGAGTATTAAAAAATTTGTACAAGCTTCAACGGATGTTGAAATAACTACTGAAACGAAGAAGGCAGATTTAATTCAAACCCGTCATCGTATTCCTGAGGAACCTTTACGAAATGACCAAATTTTAATTCTCCAGGTTCCGCTCCCAGAACCTTTGCGCGCGGTTGAACCAAGAGAAGAAGTGACGAAAAAAATGCACGCAGAGGCAGACTATAGTCCGATTTGGTTAAACATTTATGAGGATTTGGTGCGCTACGACAAGATCACCATTGGGGCTGATTATCCAGTAACTGTTGAGGGTCGCTATATCATGTTACCAAGTCCAATTCCACGTTATGACAATCCTAAATTACATCAAAGTGATTGTTTGTACTTGTTTGGTGCGGGGCGAGAGAAGAAAATTTATGCAATTCCGCCTTATACAGAAGTGGTGTCATTGGCCTTTGAAGATCGCCCGTTTCAAGTGGAAGATTTTCAAGGGAAAGTTTGTCGATTTTGCGGCTCCCAAGAGAGTTTTCTCGATGAGATCTACGATAGTTTGACAGGGATTAAATATTTTTCTTGTTCGGATTTAGACTATTGCAGGTCACGACAGGATTTGGGGGTAGTATCATGACGAGAAAATCTTTAATTCAATTGAAAAATCTAGTTGTACGTTACGGCAAAACTTGTCCTAGCTGTAGTGATGGTAATCGATTGATTAAGAATCGCTGTCCAATTTGTGGAACTGTGTGGGCATGTAATCATGTTTCGTTCGAACTTTTTCAGGGAGAAATTCTAGGGATTGTTGGTGAGTCAGGTTCGGGTAAGTCAACTTTGATGAAAAGTCTTTATTTTGATCAGCCAGTGACATCAGGCGACTGCCGTATTGGAACCTATAAAGAGGGAGAAGCCAATATTTTTTTGGAAAATAACCAAGAGCAACGGTATATAAAAAATCATTTGATGGGGATGGTATATCAGAATCCTTTTTTAGGTCTGCGAATGAACTATTCAAGTATTGGAAATGTTGCTGAAAAACTGATACAGGCTAATTTTCGCAACTATAAAGAGATTTCTAATATTTCATCTGACTTACTAGGTAAGGTGGATATTTTAAAAAGCCGCATGGGAGAATCACCGAAAAATTTCTCTGGTGGGATGCAGCAACGAGTTCAAATCTCTAAAGCACTTGCCAATAATCCAGAAATCCTACTGTTAGATGAGATTACAACAGGTCTTGACTTATCTGTGCAGGCTAAGGTTTTGGATCTAATTAAACAAATTCGGCGAGATTTTCAGATTTCGATGTTAGTAGTATCGCATGATTTGTCGGTAATTCGGATGCTAGCCGATCGAACGATTGTGATGCTTGATGGAAAAATTATTGAACAGGGATTAACCGATCAAATTTTGGAAGATCCCCAAGAAGCGTTCACTCAGCAACTGGTTCACTCACTTATTTAAAGGGGGAAAGAAAATGTCGATGCTTTTAACCAATTGCCGAATTATCCAAGAAACTGGAATTTTAGAAGGATATGCAATTCAAATCGAAAATGAAAGAATTTCTAAAATTATTCCAGAAGACCAGA
>JAGOZY010000204.1 GCA_018058445.1 Negativicutes bacterium
GAGTAGAAGCCATCTCCAATGGAGTCCCCATGTTTCGCGAGCCTTCTGCCAAAAATGCAATTACAACTACTTGGATTATGGCAGGAATTTTAGCCTCCATGCTCGGAGGTATTTCGTTTCTAATTCTTCATTTCCATATTCTACCAGAGATTAATGTTACCGTTCTTTCCAAAGTTGCCGAGCAGATCTTTGGCCGAACACTCCCCTATTATTTCGTCCAAATCACAACGATGCTCATCCTTTATATCGCGGCGAATACCTCTTACAATGGGCTTCCATCTTTAATGGCAATCATTTCACGAGACGGATACCTTCCACGTTATCTCGGGCTACGAGGTGATCGTCTAAGCTTCTCAAATGGAATCATTCTTCTCAGCATCATTGCCGGGCTCTTAATCGTTATTTTTGAAGGTAACGTCGAACACCTGATCGCTCTTTACGCTCTCGGAGTATTTATCTCTTTTACGATTGCTCAGGCAAGTTTGGTCAAAAAATGGCACCAAGAAAAGCCCGTAGGCTGGCATTATCGACTGGGGATCAATTTATTTGGCGCGATTGTAACCGGTGGGGTCGTCCTAATTATTGGGATCAGCAAATTCATCTATGGAGTTTGGGCGGTCTTCTTATTTATTCCCTTGATGGTTTATATTTTCAAAAAAATTCATTGCCATTATCAAGATGTCGCAGAGCAACTTCATCTGCCAATGGACGCACCATTGACGATAGCCACTCGTAATATTGTCATTATTCCAGTCGCCTCGCCGACAGCTGCTGTGGCCTATACACTAAAATATGCTAAGTCCATCAGCTCAGAAGTTGTGGCAATTAACGTCGCAATTGACCCAGATGAAGGCGAGCGAATTCAACAAAAATGGCAGGACTGGGATCCGGAGATTCAGCTCATTACTCTATATTCCCCTTATCGTATGGTCATTCAGCCCTTACTGGACTATATCGATGATTTAGAAACTCGAAAAGAAGCAAATGATTTTATCACTGTGCTCATACCTGAATTTGAGCCACGAAGTTGGTGGCAACGACTATTACATAATCAAACTGGATGGCTACTTCATTTTCAGCTGATTCTACGAAAAAATGTCGTTGTCATCACTGTTCCCTATCATTTAGAAAAATAGCAAAAAAAGAAGAGGCAACGCCTCTTCTTTTTAATTGATTCATTGATTCATTAATTCATTATTTCCCCATTATTGATCACGACTTGTCCTTCAAATAGGTAGGCATTATTCATCATGAGAACATCCCTAAAGAAGTTTAATGGAACAAAAGTCATTCCATTCTGTAACTCTGGAGCGGCGCCCAGTTGAAAAACCGCTTGATTATCTTTTCTTTCATAGCGGTCCGCACCAATTTTGAAAGCGATATTTTTATCGACTACGATGGATTGGTTGGCACTATCCCATGCGATATCAAGTCCAAGAGTATCGGCAACTGGTCGAAGAGGAACCATGACGATCCCTGCTTGATTAAAGTAAGGCAATGGAGCTGCGATCACTGTATCACTAACAACCAGCTCTGTAATTGTTGGAAAGTCGATGCCATCGTTTATTTGACCGATCGGTGGAGCTGCTTTTTCATAAAGCACAATAATTCTTTCAGGAGTTGTTTGAGCAGGAATGCTACGTGTCGATGGTCCATAAAGAACAATTAGTTTGCGGTAAGCAAGATTCGCAAGATCGCCAGTGAACTTTTCACCGTTCTGCATTATAATTTCTGTTTTATCCGAAATGTTTAGCTTCAAAGTTCCATCTTGGCTTACACGATTTGTATCAAATCGATCAGCTTTGATATTTAACCCGTCAAAATTAACAGCAATAATATCCACATTATAGCGAGGTGGATAAATCATAACCATAGGTGCATTTGTCTCAAAAAATCCTGTAATTTCCGCCCCTACTGCCAACTCGTCTTTTGTTAAGCGATAAGTACTTTCATTCACGACAAAATTCGCAACTTGACCATTTGAGTTTTCTACCAAGACCATTTGAGAGTCCATCCATTTTTCTACAGACTGGATGGTACCCGAGAATGAGGAGAAGTAAGCCCCTCGCTCAGCAGGCATTAAATTGTCAGCTACTTTTTGCGTTCTATCTACTCCATCCATAGCAAATGCTGTCACGCTAGTGACCATTAAGCTAAGTGCGAGAAAAATTCCTGTTCCGATTTTTTTTAACTGTGTCATTATTATAGACCTTCCATTTCCGACTTTTACAGTCGTTATTCGACAAAACGTTTGTCTTAATTAATTATTTCTATTTATTTTTAATTATTCCTTCAACCAGAAAAATATGAATTTTTGTAAATTATTAATCAAAAAACTTATTATTATTTGTCTCCATCATAGCATAGCCCCTCTTTTAATTTGTGACAAAAAAAGAACTTTTTTTCTCCTCACCCATGCAAAACCACAACCGATCATAGCAAAAGCCCGGCGAAAGCTAATTAAATAGTTTTCGTCGGGCTTCTTGCTCTTTTACTCTTTACTGATTTTATTTTGCCAATCGCTTCCTCGCTTAGCCACCCATTCCATAAAGAAATCACGACCCGAGAGCAAGTGGCGTTCTGTGATCGCCAGTGCTTCCGCTTCATCACCAGCCAAAATAGCCTCTAGGATCTTCCGATGATCCTCAGCGGCTTGCTTTCTACGCTCTGGCGCTTCTTCTAAAATATATCGAATACGAGTTAAATGATCCTTCAACCCATCAAGCATTTGGGCAAGCCGTGGAAGACCGCTAATTTCCTGAAGAATCTGGTGAAAAGAACCAAAAATTTCAAGAACTTCACTTTTCACATTTCCCGATTCGGCCTCATCAATCTCCTTAACAATTTTTAACAAACGCGCATGATCGGCTGGAGTAATTTTTTCAATAGCCGATTGTACTACTAGCTTTTCTAAAGCCAGCCGAATGCTATAAATTTCAAGAACATCCGAAATTTCCCAAGAAACAACAACCGATCCACGATTATTTTCATGAACGAGCAGTCCTTCATTCTCGAGTTTTCGTAGAGCCTCACGAACCGGAGTCCTACTTACCTGAAAAAGGTTCGCATACTCTTCTTCCACCACTCGCTCACCAGGAGGGATATGACCACTTAAAATCTCATGGCGAAGCCGTTCATAAACAATCTCACGAATTGGCTTTTGTCGCTGAATCCCGAAAAC
>JAGOZY010000205.1 GCA_018058445.1 Negativicutes bacterium
GTATATGGTACACTGGGCAAAGAGGGGCTTTTTACCGAGGAGACTTCGTATGCGCCGAATTCTCCTTATTCAGCTTCAAAAGCTTCGTCCGATCATTTAGTGAGAGCCTATCATCATACCTATGGTTTACCGACTCTAACAACAAACTGCTCCAATAACTATGGTCCTTATCAATTTCCCGAAAAACTAATCCCGCTGATTATTCAAAATGCATTAGCAGGTAAAAATTTACCGATTTATGGGGATGGAATGCAGATTCGCGATTGGCTTTACGTAGAAGACCATTGCCATGCGATCTCCAAAGTCATAGAACAAGGCATTCCCGGAGAAACCTATAATATTGGTGGTCATAACGAGATACCAAACTTGAAAGTGGTAGAGACACTATGCTCTTTGTTGGATGAATATCAGCCAAGAGAGGACCAAAAGTCGTATTTTGAGCAAGTAACTTTTGTGACTGACCGTCCGGGGCATGACCGACGTTATGCCATTGATGCAGGTAAAATTGACAGAGAATTAGGCTGGCATCCGGAAGAGACTTTTGAAAGCGGAATTCGAAAGACCGTAAAATGGTACTTGCAGAATCAAATTTGGTCTGAGCGTGTAAGTAGTGGGAAATATCGTCAAGAGCGCTTAGGCTCTGTGTAAGATGGGAGACTGTAAAATGATTCAAAAAGGTATTATTTTAGCCGGAGGTTCTGGCACACGTCTTCATCCGATTACTCGGGCGATATCCAAGCAGTTACTACCAGTCTATGATAAACCCATGATCTACTATCCATTGTCTGTTCAGATGTTGGCTGGAATTCGCGATATTTTGATCATCACAACTCCTCATGACCAGGCTCTTTTTCAAAGTTTACTTGGGGATGGTAGTCAATGGGGGATCGCACTCTCTTATGCAGTGCAGCCTGATCCAGGCGGTTTAGCACAAGCGTTTATTATTGGAAAAAACTTCGTTAGAAATGAAGGAGTTTCGCTAGTTCTTGGCGATAATATTTTTTATGGAGATGGACTCTATTCACAATTGCAACGCGCTGCATGTCAAAAAGCTGGGGCCACGGTTTTTGCCTATCGTGTCCGTGACCCCGAACGATATGGAGTAGTAGAATTTGATTTGGCTGGAAAAGCGATCTCGATTGAAGAAAAGCCCGAAAATCCTAAATCATTTCATGCAGTGACCGGGCTATATTTTTATGATAATAAAGTGTGTGATATTGCTGCAGATCTAAAACCATCCTCCCGTGGCGAGCTTGAAATTACTGACCTAAATCGAATTTATCTGGAGCAAGGAGAACTGCAGGTCGAGACTTTGGGGCGTGGTTTTGCATGGCTTGATACAGGAACCCATGAATCTTTAATGCAAGCATCCCATTTTATTCAAACAATTGAAGAGCGACAGGGCTTAAAAGTTGCTTGTTTAGAAGAAATTGCTTTTCGTAATGGATGGATTTGTTCTGAAAAGCTTGAAGAACTTGCCTTACCATTATGCAAAAGTGAATATGGCGGTTATCTACTAAATCTACTTAAGGAGAAACCTGAATGAAAGTAACGGAATTTCCTATCGCCGGCCTTAAGCTAATTGAACCCAAAGTTTTTGGTGACGAAAGAGGTTTTTTTCAAGAAACTTGGAATCGAAAAACCTATGAAAACTGCGGCATAAATCTTCCGTTCGTTCAAGATAATTTATCTTTTTCGCAACGAGGAGTATTGCGGGGATTGCATTTTCAAAATCCGAAAGCGCAAGGAAAATTAGTATCGGTGATACAAGGTGAAGTCTTTGATGTGGCAGTTGATCTGCGAAAAGAATCTTCAACTTTTGGCAAATGGCAAGGTGTATATCTTTCCGGCGAAAATCATCATCAGTTTTGGGTACCTCCTGGCTTTGCTCACGGTTTTTTGGTCTGCAGTGAAACCGCGCTCTTTAGCTATAAATGTACGGAATTATACTCGCCACAAGATGAGTGGGGAATTCGCTGGGATGATCCCGAACTAAATATTTCTTGGCCAATTGATATAGAGCCAATCGTTTCGGAAAAAGACCAAAAGAATTTATTTTTGCGGGACATTGATGAAGCAGCACTTTTTTAGGAGGCAATGGTTTTGAAAAAGATACTATTAATAGGTAGATCAGGGCAAATTGGCTCAGAACTATTTTGCACATTGTCGACACTTGGTTCTGTTATTGCACCTAATTCCCGCGAACTTGATATTTGTAATCTAGCTAAAATTCGTGCGGTAATCCAAGAAATTAAGCCGGATGTGATTGTCAATGCAGCCGCCTATACCGCTGTTGATCAAGCGGAAAAAAATATTGAAGCCACCTACGCTTTGAATGCAGAAGCCCCAAAAGTGCTTGCGGAAGAAGCAAAGAAGAATAAAAGCCTATTAGTTCATTATTCTACAGACTATGTTTTTGATGGACTTTTGGGCACTTACCAGGAAGATGACATTGTGAATCCTCAAAGTGTTTACGGTACAAGTAAGCAAAAAGGGGAAGAGTATATTCGAAACTCTGGATGCAATCATTTAATTTTAAGAACAAGCTGGGTTTATGGAGCTTATCGGAATAATTTTTATTTGACAATGTGCCGATTGGCAAAAGAACATAAAGAAATTCGTGTAGTTAATGATCAAATGGGTTGCCCGACCTGGAGTTTTTTGATTGCGCTGGCAACATCACAAATCTTGGCTCAAGAAAAAGCTTATGCTGGTTCGGAATCAGGCACATATCATTTATGTAGCAATGGTTCAGCAAGCTGGTATGATTTTGCCAAAGAAATCTTAAAAGATACCCCTGTGAAAGTGACTCCAATTACAACGAGTGAATTTCCAACACTAGCAATGCGACCTAAAGATTCACGCATGAATTGTGAAAAACTCGAGAAACATTTTGGGGTCATGCTTCAAGACTGGAAAGAGTCATTTGAATTATTCCGATCGAGGTTATAATTGACAGAAAAACTTCTAAAAAAATGTTATTTACAAAGGGATATTTGATTGAAGGTGAGGGGTTCAATGAATGAGGAATTTAGAAAATAAGCTAGTTAGTGTGCTGGTTTATTTTACCGATATTTCGCAGATTCAGGAGTTGGACTATTCTCTTCTAACGCTAATTGGCCAGTGGCATCGACCATTAGAGGTT
>JAGOZY010000011.1 GCA_018058445.1 Negativicutes bacterium
TTCTCCCTGAACATATACCTTAAATTTTAGTTTTCGTAAACTATCTTCATACTGTGCTGGTGTTTTCATCGCCATGGCCTAAACCCTCCACTTTTTACTTTATTTGTTTCTCTTAAAGGAAATCTTAATATAAAGAGCGATAAATTTCAATCATCTGCTCTTTAGTCAGAGGAGCATAATTGTTTTTCAGCAATCTTTGCTGATTAACAATCACACTTTCGGTAAATCCGACAATATCCTCTTCCATCATGCCATACTCGCGAAGTGGCTTCTTCGGCAATACGACCTCAAGCAATTCATCAAAAGCTTCCCATACTCTAGTAGTTGGCACATTTAAAAGTCCCGCAAGCTGAGCTTCTAGTTGCTGAATTTTTCCTGTAGGTTGAACTTTTTGGTACATCTTAAAAACCGTGGTAAACATCTGTTGGTTTGCTTCCCCATGGGGAACATGATAGATCCCGCCCAATGGATAAGACATCGCATGAACTGCGCCTACACCTGCGTTCCCAAAGGAAATTCCAGCATAAGCACTCGCAATTAAAAAATCTTCCATGTAAGAGATTCGCGCCTCTTTTCCTTTTACCGCGATTTCTTGATAAGCCCGAACAATCATTTCAATTGCTTTTACACTAAAAAGCTCTGTAAAGACATTAGCGTTCGGAGACACGAAAGACTCAGTTGCATGAACAAGTGCATCAATCGAACTCGTCGCAAAAACCGAATAAGGAAGGCTACTCAGCAACCCTGGAATCAATACAGCCACATCCGCATAAAGTTCAGGATCTGCCAATCCTTTTTTTGTTTTTTGCTCTACAATTTCCATGATCGTGATATTCGTCATTTCGCTACCGGTACCGCAAGTAGTCGGAATTAAAATCAGCTCTTTTTCCTTTTTCAAAGGCACCTGACGGTCAAAATATTCAAGCGTACTCGCATTACCTGCAAGTACTAATAATTTTGCCACATCAAGTACCGAGCCGCCACCTACGGCGACCACCCGCTTAAAGCTCTTGCTACGCGCTTCAGCTAAGATCCCATCCATCATTTGATTAGAGGGTTCACCTTTACCAAATTTCTCCTGAAAAATAATTGAACATTCTAAGTTTAATTTATCCATTCCAGCTTCATAGATAAATTCATTCGTAATCAAAAGATCTTCTTTACCTAACTCAAATTCCTTGGCAAAATAAACAAATTCTTGATAAAGAGCAATCTTTGGTGCCACACTAAAAGGAACCATGGTCAACCTCCTTAAATTCTCTTACATATTTTACGACTATTGGAAACTCCAGATTTCTTCATCCGTCGGAACTTGCGCATCTTTTTTGTAGTAACCAATTCGTGAAATATTGATTAGATGTTCATAGCTCAGATTCTCAGAGATACTATTATTTCCCCATGAACCACAACCTAAAGTTGTAGTCGGCACAAAACCATTAAAGAAGCTACCACCCGCACCTGTTGCAGAAGGTTGGTTCACGACCAAACGGCTGACTGGCAAGCTAACTCCTGCTTCTTCGATGTGTTGCTTATTTGAAGAGTGAACCACCGCGGTATGTCCAGCCCCTTCGTAGAGTAAATTGGTTTTCGCGATATCAATCGCTTCTCCAAAAGTTTCATAGGTCAAAGTAATTAAACAAGGACACATTTTTTCTTTGCACAAGACATCTAAATCGCCTTTACCACGTGCCTTTAAGATGATTACTTTACTGCCTTCTGGCACCGCAACACCTGCTGCTTCCGCAATAATCTGAACGGACTGTCCTACTAAATCACCATTCAGTGTTCCATTTGGAAAGAGAGCTTGCCGGAATTTCTCAACATCTTCATCTTTATCGATATAGCAGGCCCCGTTTTGGACAAATGCTGCCATCACTTGCGCATGCTCATCTTGCGGAGCAATGATGGACTGCTCACCGGAACAGATAATTCCATTATCAAATTTACGACCAGCAATAATATCCTTTGCCGCTTGGTCATAATCATATCCGCGATCAATGATCGTCTGCACATTACCTGCACCGACTCCATACGCAGGTTTTCCACTTGCATAGGCAGCCTTAACCAAGCCCATGCCACCTGTCGCGATGATAACATCTACAGCCTTCATAAGCTCCTGGCTCAACTCCATCGTTGGCTCTTCAATCACTTGAATCAAATTTTCTGGTGCCCCTAATTTTTGAAGCGCTTCGTTCATCAGTTGGACCGCATGAGTCGAGCATTTTTTTGCTCGTGGATGCGGCGAGACGATAATCGCATTACGCCCTTTAAGAGCGAACATAGCGTTACACATTGGCGTCACAATTGGGTTAGTTGTCGGTGTTACTGCGCCCACAACTCCTTTTGGCTTAGCTACATACAAAAGAGCTTTTTCGGTATCGGTTTGAATGACACCCACCGTTTTTTTGTCTTTTAGGCTATTCCAAATTGTTCGTGACTTCCCTTTGTTTTTCGCAACTTTGTCTTCATAAACGCCCATGCGAGTCTCGTCAACAGCTTCTCTTGCCAGCTCTTCCGCATGATCATAAATGATCTTGCCAATCGCCTGCACATAAGAATCGACTTCCCTCTGACTGCATTTCTCAATGACCTGTTGCGCTACCCGGGCTTTTCCAACCAGTTCGTCTACTTTTGACATGTTTTCCACTTCTTTCCCTCCGCTCACTTACTATGTGAAATTTTTATCATTCTCGGTTAAAGGATCATCTTTTTCAAAAATTCGAGGAAAACCAAGCTTTTTTTCCGCAATAAGCAACGTTCGACTCGTGAAAAATTTTCTTTAACAAAGACTACGTTCATGATATCACTTTCACAAATAAATCTCAAGACATTTTCGAATTTTCTGTTTTTTGTGTTAAATATTTATAAAACAAAAAAGCAGCTTTTCGAAAAAAGCTGCTTTTGCTTATGAATTTTAATCTGCGCTAAATGGCAGTAACGCAATATTCCGTGCGCGTTTGATAGCTACGGTTACTTGACGTTGATGCTTTGCACAGGTGCCTGAAATTCGGCGAGGAAGAATTTTTCCTCGTTCGGTAGTATACCGACGAATTTTTCCAGCGTCCTTATAATCGATATGCTCGACTTTATCTACGCAGAAATGGCAAACTTTACGCTTTGGTCTACGACCTCGTTCACGTCTCATTATCGGTTAGCCTCCTTCTTAGAAGGGAATATCCTCATCTGGCAGAACTTCCGAACCAAATGAACTGATACCGCTGCTTTGTTGTTTTTCTGGAGCAGAGGATGCAGCAGGATGTGACTCACTACCCGCATCGCGACGTTCCCAGGAATCCAGTGGCTGAGCTACAGAGTTTGCAACAACTTCTGCGACTCGACGCTTTTGTCCATCCTGAGTTTCGTAACTCCGAATCTGCAACCGGCCATCTACCATAACGAGTTGACCTTTGTGCAGTGTATTTCCACAGCTTTCTGCTAAGGTTGCCCAAGCAACCACATCAATAAAATCAGTTTCATCCCGGTTCTGGCTATTCGGGCCGGAATAACGGCGTACTGCCAAGCTAAAGCTGGCAACAGCGCGTCCGGTCTGAGTGTAGCGGACCTCTGGATCTCGGGTCAAACGACCCATCAACTGAATTCGGTTCATTCACGTTCCCTCCAATCGGTGAGGATTAATTTTCCTTCAATTTTTAAAATGATGATCTTGGATTAGTCTTCGACGACAACGATCATGTGTCGCAGGAGATCATCTGTAATCTTCATGATCCGATCCAGTTCATTGATAACAGCTGGCTCAGCAACTAAATGCTGCAGTACATAGTAGCCTTCTGTCAGGTCCTGAATTGGATAGGCCAGGCGGCGCTTGCCCCAACGATCGGTTTTTTCGATCGTACCACCGTTATCGGTGATGATGCCGTCGAATTTCGCAACAAGTGCTTCGATAGCTTCTTCCTCTTGAGGTTTCACGATATAGATGAGTTCATACTTACGCATGGTCTTCCTTCACCTCCTCTATGGTCTAGATGGCCCTCTCCCTTGGAAAGAGCAGAAAAGGCGTCTAGTTGCCTAGACTAAAGAATTATAACACAAACGAAAGGCAAACACAAAACTTATTATTCGCTGCCTGGAGAAGTAAACCAAAAAATTACTTATTAACTAGAAATTTCAAAAATAGGTCCTTGCTAAATAAAGTAATCTTTCCTATACTCTATTTAAATGACCGACCAGTCAGTCATTTTGAAAAATTATTTATTTTCATTAGAATAGAGGAGATTTTATGACAACATTGACAGCACCAAAACTTTCCCGGGCGGAGCAATCGGCCCAACGAAAAGTATTAATTCTTCGTGCTGCACTATGTGAATTTAGCGAAAAGGGATTTTCCTCCTCACGAATGGATGACATTGCAAAATTGGCGGGAGTGGCTAAAGGAACACTTTATCTTCATTTTAAAGATAAAGAAGCTCTTTTTTCTGCCCTCATTGAACAACTGCTCTCCCCCATGGTGCAACAAATCGAAGCACCTCTTCCAGCGGGAGAATCCATACGAACCCACCTTGAAAAATTTCTCCAAACGCTCTTAGCCAAATTGACCCACTCTCCAGAGGCTAGCATTCTTCGCCTCTTGATCACAGAGGGGTTCCGATTTCCTAATTTAACTAAACTCTACTACGAGACAATCGTCCACAGGGGTCTTAAAGGAATAGAAAAACTACTTTTGCAAGCTGTTAAGAATGGCGAGATGAAACAGAAAGACTTGCCAAAATCGCCTCAATTAGTCGTTAGTCCTTTCATCACCGCAATTATTTGGAAAATGTTATTTGAGCCCTATCACCCACTTGATCTTCAGGCGATGCTGGCCACACATCTGGATCTAATTTTCTCAGAACCTCTTAAAGCAGTGAGTTTAGTTATAAAGGAGGATCACCCATGACTTCACAAAAAAAGAAATTCATCGCACTCGGAGTCGTCCTTATACTCATTTTAGGCGGGCTTCTTTATTCTTTTCTCAGACCAAACTCCGATAAAATAACCGCAACCGGAATGATCGAAGTTACTCAGGCCGATATTACTTCAAAAATAAGCGGATTTTTAGTAGAGCGCAATTTTAATGCCGGAGATCAGCTTACTGCTGGAGATATTGTAGCTCGTATTGATAAGACCGATTACGAAATTCAATACCGCGGCAGCATCGCCGCCTATCAAAATTCCGTTGCCCTTCTTAGAGATCTTGAAGTCGGTGCCCGTGATACTGAACTCACTGGAGCAAAAGCCGCCATGGATTCTGCTCAATCCAGCTTTGAAAAAGCTAAAACGGATTTCGCACGCTATGAACAATTATATAACGGTGGTGCAGTCTCGCGCGAAACCCTTGACAGCGCAAGAGTAAATTACACCAATGCGCAAGGAGCCTTATCACAAACACAATCCGCTTATCGTCAATATCAGGAAGGATTCCGTGAAAACACCGTTATCGCCAAACGTTATGAAGCTGAAAAAGCCAAAGCTTCTATGGATGCCAGTCGAGCAACTCTTAGTTATACAGATGTACGTAGTCCGATCAACGGTCGAGTTCTTAGCAAAAACTATGAAGTCGGTGAATTCATTCAAGCTGGCGCTCCCATTGCTACAGTAGGAGACCTCTCCGATTGCTGGGTGAAAATTTACGTGCCATCTACCTCGCTTGGTCGAATCACATTCGGTCAGGAGGCGCAAATACGAATCGATTCTTTCCCAGGAAAAATTTTCAAGGGTCGAGTTACAGAAATTGCAACTCAAGCCGAATTCACCCCTCGACAAACGATCACGAAAAACGAACGAGCCAACCTCGTCTTTGCAGTAAAAGTCGCCGTCGATAATCCTGACGGAATCTTTAAACCTGGCATGCCAGCCGAGGTGACCTTCCCATGATTCTTGACACACAACAACTCTGCAAAAATTTCGGTAGCCTCCAAGCTTTAAAGAATATTTCAATCTCTGTTGAAGAGGGTGAAATCTTCGGACTTGTCGGGCCTGATGGCGCCGGAAAAACAACTTTTTTCCGAACTATCCTCGGACTTTATCTTGCCGATTCGGGAAAATTCACTTTGCTCGGCTCCGACAATCCTGAAAAAGTAAAAAGCCAAATCGGATACGTTCCGCAACAATTTAGCCTGAGTCAAGATTTAACTGTATGGGAAAACTTAAGTCTATTTGGCTCACTCTATGGCATCGCTGGTTCTCTTTTTGAAGAGCGAGCGCAAGAACTTCTCGAAATGGTTTGGATGGAAAAATTTAAAGATCGGCTCGCCGGCAATCTCTCCGGTGGTATGAAACAAAAGCTTGCTCTTGTTGCTGGTTTACTTCATCGACCCAAATTACTGATCCTCGACGAACCCACCACCGGAGTAGATCCAGTCTCACGTCGAGAATTTTGGCAGCTCTTGTACCGGTTAAACCGGGAAGGACTTACACTAATTCTATCGACGCCTTATATGGACGAAGTAGAACTCTGCCATAAGCTCGCTTTTTTTCATCAAGGTGAGATCCGAGCGATCGGTAGTCCCGCAGATCTTTTAACAAAATATCCCTATGAAATTTTAGCTCTTGAAGCGCAAGGTTTGCGAAGTTTTCTTGGCAAGCTCAGTAAGCTACCTGCCCATGATGTTTATTTGCAAGGAGAAAATCTTCGTATCGTTGTCGATTCGATCGAAAAAGAACAGCCTGCAATTACAGAACATGTTAAAAATATCGGACTTAAAGATTTTTCTTTTCGACCTTTAAAGCCGAACTTGGAGGACTTATTTAGTATCCTCAGCGATGAGGAGGTGGCACCATGATTGCAATTGAAACCCAGAACCTTACCCGTAAGTTTGGCGACTTTACCGCAGTCGATCAAATTAATTTATCCTTGAAAGAGGGCGGTGTCTACGGTTTTCTAGGGCCTAATGGATCTGGAAAGTCAACGACAATTCGAATGCTTGCAGGCCTGTTGCTCCCATCCAGTGGAAGCGGTCAGGTACTTGGCTACGATATCAATAAAGACAGCGAAATCATTAAAACAAAAATTGGCTATATGTCTCAGAAATTTAGTTTCTACACTGATTTAACCGTGTGGGAAAATCTTGACTTCTACGGTGGCCTATATAGCATTCCAAAAAAAGAGCGTGATATTCGTATTATTGAGTTACTTGATTTTTTAGGACTTACTCCCTTTCGAGATACCCTCGTTGAGAGCCTCTCGGGTGGGTGGCGTCAAAGACTCGCCTTATCTTGCGCGGTTCTCCACAAACCCAAATTACTTTTTTTAGATGAAGCAACAAGCGGTGCCGACCCCAAGACCCGCCGCCTATTTTGGCAATTCATTTACCAATTTGCTGCAGAAGGGACAACGATTCTTGTCACAACTCACTTTCTGGACGAAGCAGAACATTGCGATGCCATTGCTTTCATCCACAACGGCGCACTCGTTGCTCAAGACACACCAAAAGCCCTCAAGGCAGGACTCCCTGGCACTTTACTGAGCATTCCTTCGAAAGATCCACTCTCGCTTTTAGACCAAATTCGAGCAAAAAATCTTCCGTTGTTTGATTCTTATATTCATGGAATGAGCGTTCGCCTCCGACTTCCAGACGATCAAATCGCTTGTCTAAACGAGTGGAGCACCGAACCGATCGAACCTTCCCTTGAAGATGTATTTATTTACCTCGTTGAACAAGGTCGACAAGCAGAGCCACAAATGGTTTAAAGAAAAGAAGGTGTCAACATGTCTCTCACTCGCTTAGTAGCTATACTAAAAAAAGAATTTATTCAGATGCGACGAGATCGAATGACTCTGGGTATTATGTTTGTAATGCCATTTATTCAACTGTTAATTTTTGGCTTTGCAATTAATACAGATGTTAAGCATTTACCTGCCATCGTCTTTGATCAATCTCTTTCTCAAGAAAGTCGTGATTTGCTCAATTCTTTCACAGCCACTGACTATTACGACATCCAATATGTTGCGGGAAGCTTCCAAGAAATTGAAGACCGAATTCAGCGGGGCGAAGCTAAAGTCGGGATCGTTATTCCACCGGATTATCAAAATCGGATTAAGCATGGCCGCGATGCCCAAGTACAAGTCATCGTAGATGCTTCTGATTCTACTTCCGCTTCTTCAGCAATTTCCACTGCCCAGCTCGTCGGATCACGAAAATCTCAAGAGATTTTAATTAGCCGATTAGAAGCTAGAGGAAATACTTCTAAAACCAACTCCACACCTATCGATATACGAATTCGCCCTTGGTATAATCCAGACTTCATCACCGCATTTTACATGGTACCAGGGATCGGTGGTACCATCCTAACTCTAACCATGATCATGCTTACCTCTCTCGCAATTGTCCGAGAGCGAGAGCGGGGGACTCTTGAGCAACTTATCGTCACTCCCCTTAAATCACTAGAACTTATGATTGGAAAAATTCTTCCTTATGTCTTGATTGGTTACGTGCAACTTAGCATTCTTTTAACCACCGGGGTTGTTATCTTTAAGATTCCGACTTTAGGTAGTATTGCTCTTCTCTATTTATTGACCGGATTCTTTATCTTCGCCTCCCTCGCACTAGGACTAATGATCTCAAATATAGCTAAAAATCAGATGCAATCAATGCTTCTGTCCTTCTTTATTCTCTTACCAAGCATTCTACTTTCTGGCTTTATGTTCCCACGGGAAGCCATGCCGAAATTGTTCTATTATCTCGGCACAATTCTCCCACTCACCCATTATCTCCAAATTATTCGTGGCATCCTTCTAAAGGGTAATACCTTATCTTATCTATGGACGCCCATTTGCGCCCTCATCCTCTTTATCGCCGTGGTACTTACTCTCAGTGTAGTACGATTTAAAAAGCGATTAGAATAAAAAAAGACGCCTAAACGGCGTCTTTTTTATTTTTTAACAGAAATTCTGTCTCACATCAGCTCTCACACTATTTTTTATCGATTATATCTTTTTTAGCTAACAACAGTACTTTTTTACGAAGTTTCTTCTACATATTGTGAGCTTCCAGCAGTTCTTTGATTCGGCTTTCGCCTTTAGTAACTTGATTGATTCCTTCTTCAAATAGATTTGAAGCTTTATTTATAATATCAGTGTCTTGTGCACTTATTCCGCGACTCATTTCACGAAGCCCCTTACGAGCTTGTTGAAATCCTCTTTTAATTTCACCATAGGGATCGCCTACTTCGAAGCTCTTTGGTTTAAAAGTCTTTAAATCTTTTTCTAGATTCCCGAGTAACTCATCTAAATCTTTTAAAACTTTATCGATTTCTTCCAATGTAACTGCTTGAGCAGCCTCTTGTTCGAATTTAGTCATCAGTTGATCAATTTGATATTTCTGTGCAAGTTGTTCATTAAAAACTTGGTACCTCTGTAAATCTTTTTCTACTAGATTTGCCGCATCGGCAGTACCTGAAAAAGATAGGCTCGTTAAAAAAAGTAAAATCCCGACTAGAAAGCTCTTCATCTATCCTAGCTCCTTTATATAAATTCAAATATAAGTGACAACTTCTTCTTATTATTCTTTTTTCCTTCTAATTCTAATTTTTTCATAAACTTTTTCAAATAGCCGGAAGATGATTTTTGCCTACGTTTCCTCTACAAATCCTTATTTTTATGAAGCTTTAATTCCTTCCCTGAATTGACAAACCTTTTTAGTTTTCCTACGATAGAAGGAAATGATTGTGATTTTTCTCATAATAATGCGGAAGAAGGGTTTTCATGTTAATCAATTGTCATAACCTCACTTTTAAAGCCCCTTACGTTTCCAAAAATTCTCTGCTGGGTGGTGAGCAGCGATGATTGCTCTATGGGAAGCAAAACAAGCAGGTCTCCTCAGTAAAAAGAATTGGCTCTCCAATCTGATCGCAGGATTAATTGTCGGGATCGTCGCCCTCCCCCTCGCAATGGCCTTTGCGATCGCGTCCGGCGCAAAACCGGAACAAGGAATTTATACCGCTATTGTCGCTGGGTTCTTCGTTTCTGTTTTTGGGGGTAGCCGATTTCAAATCGCCGGACCCACAGGGGCATTTATCGTTCTTCTTTCTGGTATCATCACAACACACGGAATTGACGGCCTGCAAATCGCAACGTTTATGGCCGGGATTATTTTGCTTGGAATGGGACTTGCAAAGTTTGGTGGAGTCATCAAATTCATACCAGCCCCTGTTATTGTTGGTTTTACAGCTGGGATTGGTGTTATTATTTGGGTGGGTCAATGGCGAGATTTT
>JAGOZY010000206.1 GCA_018058445.1 Negativicutes bacterium
ATGGCAACTCCTTGCGGATCTGTAATGCCCGTTAAGTTCATCTTTTCGTTCCACTCAATTAAAAGTTCGCCGTAACGACTCAGTTGATCCATCTCTTTTTCAGAAAAGGTTAATTCGATCGTTTTCGAGCCTTCAATTAAATGCGTTTCAAAATTTTGACGCCATTCTACCATTAGTTCTCCTCCTTGACATTACTGCGCCGTTTTTGTTCTAAAGCAACTAAAAGAACAGCCACATCAGCCGGAGAAACCCCTGAAATTCGAGAGGCCTGACCGACAGAGCGGGGTTTTATCTGATCCAATTTCTGGCGTGCTTCTGTGGATAAACCACCAATTTCGCTATAAATCATATCATCTGGTAGGGCTTTTTCTTCCAATCGGCGAACTCGCTCGACCTGAGTAGCTTGCTTTAAAATATACCCTTCATAGCGGACTGTTATTTCCACTTGTTCCACAACTTCTGGAGCCCATTCCGGCAGACCTAGGCTCTGTAGTTTTTGGTAGGAAAGCTCTGGTCTTTTAAAAAGCTCTCGCCAAGCAACGGTTCCACGCAAAGGTGCGCTCTCAAAGCCTGCCAAGTGAGCATTCACTGACTCTGTTCCAGTGATCGTATTTTCGGCAACCCAAGCCAGAGCTTCATTAATGGCCGCTTCTTTGGCCAAATAACACTGCCAGCGGTAATCGCCTACCAGACCGATTTCCCGGCCTTTACGGGTAAGTCTGAGATCACCATTATCATTACGAAGAGTGAGTCGATACTCCGCCCTTGAAGTCATCATTCGATAGGGCTCTTTGGTTCCTTTGGTAACTAAATCGTCCACGAGGACACCAATATAACCGTCCGAACGTTCTAAAATAAAAGGTGCTTCGTTACGGATAAAACGTACTCCATTGATACCTGCCATCAAGCCTTGAGCCGCTGCTTCTTCATAGCCCGAAGTCCCATTGATCTGCCCCGCGGAATAAAGGCCACCGATCGACTTAAGGGCCAACGTTGCATCCAATTGAAGCGGATCGATGACATCGTATTCAATAGCATAAGCAGGACGCATAATTTCTGCCTGCTCAAGACCGGGAATCGTGCGGAGAAAATCTTGGTACACTTCGACTGGCAAAGAACTCGACATTCCTTGAATATAAAGCTCCCGCGTATCAAGACCCTCGGGTTCGACAAAGACCGGATGGCTTTCTTTATCAGCAAACCGAACAACTTTATCTTCAATCGAAGGGCAATAGCGGGTTCCGGTTCCTTCAATCATTCCTGAATAGAGGGGAGAACGGTGCATATTGGCTTGAATAATTTTATGAGTATCTCCGCACGTATAAGTTAAATAACAGGGCTTTTGTGCCAGCTTTTCGTATTCATCCGGCAAATAAGAAAATTGACGATGTTCTTCGTCACCGGGCTGAATCACCATTTTACTGTAATCAACAGATCTTTCGTCGATTCGGGCTGGCGTACCTGTCTTAAAGCGAAAAAGCTCAACCCCTAATCCAAGAAGAGATTTCGATAACTTCTCTGAATTACGTAGTCCATTCGGACCGCTATTTACAGCGAGTTCACCAATAATAATTTTGCTTCGAAGGTAAGTACCAGTTGCTAAAATGACGACTTTTGTCTGAATCGTTTCGCCGGTCTCGCAGCGAACTCCGATGACTTTCCCATTTTCAGTCAGAATTTCTTCCACCAGTAATTGCTTTACTGTTAGATTTTCCTGATTCTCAAGCGTTTTTTTCATTCCTAAATGGTAGCGATCTTTATCGGATTGGGAGCGTAGCGCATGAACTGCTGGTCCTTTTCCGGTATTTAGCAGACGCATTTGAATAGAGGCTTGGTCCGCTTGGATAGCCATTTGACCGCCCAACGCGTCAATTTCTCTGACTAAATGTCCTTTCGCAGGGCCACCAATCGATGGATTGCAAGGCATAAAGCCAATCGAATCCAAACTAATCGTAGCCATCAAAGTCTTGCAGCCTAAGCGGGCTGACGCCAAGGCAGCTTCACACCCAGCGTGCCCTGCTCCAACTACAATTACATCATATTGCCCTGCATCAAACATCTTCTAGTCTCCTTCAGCGAGGTTTACTTACTGATTTCTTCAGCCGATAGCTTCTAAAATTCTAGTTCATTCCTCTATTTTAAGTTCTTGTTGCCTCTAATTGCTTCATTAATCGGGCCGCTGTAATTCATAAATTACGATTTCCGGCGGAGCTCCTAGTCGGAAAGGAAACCAATCGCCAGCACCATCGGATACATAGCCCCAAAAATTTTCATCCCCATAACGTCCCCAAGCAAATTTCTGAAACGGATTGAGTGAACGACCATTCCAGCCTACTTGCCAAGCATGAGTATGCCCAGCCATCGATAGATTAACCTCAGACTTAAAAGCATGCTCAAAAACCATCGGGTGGTGAGCCGCTAGAATCGTATAAATTCCCTCAGGTTTCCCAGCTAATGCATGGTCTAAATCGCGATTTGCAATTTCGACAGAGGAGGTATGAGCGCCGGTCTTTTGCCAGTCATCCAAAAACGGATAGCGAACTCCGGCAAGAACAAATGGAGTCCCTTGCCAACTCAGCTCTTTGTGCTCATTTTCAAGGATAGGAATTCCCGCCTCCCGAAAAGCCTCAGCAAAAGTGGCTTCACCTCGAAAATAATCATGATTTCCCAAGACTGCCCAGACGCCGAGTGGAAAGCTTTTTCGAATATCTTCAAGCTCTTCCATCGCCTTTGGTAAATAGTGTAAGTTATCCACAAAGTCGCCAGTAAAAAGCAAAATATCTGGTTTTTCAGCTTGAATTGCCGCAAGCTGGTCATGCCAAACTCGGACATCCTCTCGATGAATAATATGTACATCTGTGACCTGAGCGATCCGAAGACCTACTAATTCTTCTGGTACAGTCGGCGAAACTACTTTAACCTGAGTGATTCGCCAAGGGTCTTGAAAAAAAGTACCTCGTGCTGCTATGCCTAAAGAAATCAAAATGAGGCAAGTTCCTAAAATCAGCCAAATATTTCCTTCAGGAAATTTCGTCCGCCCAAAAGCGATCAGCAGCCAAGCTGGCGTTAAAACCAATATACAGCCTTGAAAGACAAGCCAGAAGACCGAAATATTCTGGGCGGCAACTCGAAGTC
>JAGOZY010000012.1 GCA_018058445.1 Negativicutes bacterium
CGGAGTGGATAAAGGCGGGTAAGGTAGATCGACTGATGAGTCAAATAGATGTTGCGCCAACGGTACTTGGTCTGCTAAACTTTTCATATAAGTCTCGTTTCTTAGGATATGATTTAAATCAGATCCCGGAAGGCGAAGAACGCATCTTTATCAGTACCTATCAATCCATCGCTTATGCCAAAGGTGATACACTGGTTGTTCTCAATCCGAAGCAGCGAGTCACTTGTTATCGAATAGATTATGAAACAGGGGAGTACCAGCTATTGGCCGAAGATCCGGTTTTGGTTCGCGAAGCAATTGCTTGGTATCAGGGGGCAAGTAAACTATATAAAACTGGAGGCTATCGAGCCATCCATTAGTAGACGGAAAGAGGAAATCATGAAAAAGAAATATCACCGAGGGAATCGCCTTTTTTCAGCATTTGGGTTTTCGAAAGCTGGATTTTGGGCAGCTTGGCAAGAAGAGCTTGCTTTTCGGCAAGTCGTTGTTGTGGCTATACTATTGACGATAGTGGCTTTTGTTTTGCCTTTATCGGGAGTAGAGCGGGCTTTGCTAATCTTTCCTTTAGGTCTTTCGGTTATTGTCGAGCTTCTTAATTCAGCAATTGAAAATGTGGTGGACTTAGCTTCGCCAGATATTCATCCACTGGCAAAAAAAGCAAAGGATATGGGAAGTGCAGCTCAATTAATTGCTCTGTGTTGTATTGTGGTTACTTGGGCAGTAATACTCTGGGATAAATTCTGCTAGGAAAGCTTGATTAGAAATAGTATTAAAGGCAATCGTTAGCAGTAGCGATTGCCTTTTTGAACTTTAAATAAGCCGTGGGAACTTTCATACGAAGAATAAAGGACTAAAAAAGTTACGAGTTATTTCACAACTCAAGATGATAAATCAGTTAGTATGGAAACGAGGAAAAACAAGAAAGTTTCCTGATGACTAGTAAAGGAGGGAGAAAATTTTTATGAAATTTAAACTAATTCTTGCAGGAGTGCTATTTTCTCTCATGAGCTTTGCACCAGAACAAGTGTTTGCGAAATCAAGTGTGTCGACTTTTCGAATTCCAGAGTCGAATTTACAATCGTTGGCTGTTGTCTATGTCGAGCCAATAAAGTTTTCGGATATGGATGAAAATGAAATTGCGATTCTTCAAATTGAATTGATGCTAAAAGAAAGTTTAGCAAATCAGCCTCTTCCGTTGGTCTGGTTGAAAACAGAAGGAGACGAAAGAGCAAAATCTTCCGCGCGAGCGGGAGTTTTAGAAGTCCAGGTGCACCCTTTTGGTTGGGATAACTATATGATGGATGGGTATTATGAAAGCTATCGGGATATTGAGTATTATGACACATGGGTCTGGGAAGATGGTTATCGAGATGGGAAGAATCGAGAGCGTCGGAGAAGATTAATTCGAATGGAAAGACCGGTTTTGAAAACTCGTTATGTGCAACCGCGGTTATATGAGCAAGCTCGCGCTCAGATTGATTTCATTCTGCGAGACGCAGAGACGAAGGAAGTCCTTTGGTTTTATTCTCAAGAGCGGCTTGACACACAAGGTACTTTTGGAGCGAGCCCTTCACCGAATAAAAGTTTACAAATAATCATACAAGAAGCTGCTAAGGCACTTGAAAAAGCTTATAAAGAAGACTTGAAAAAAGCAGCGAAGAAAAGCGCATAGCCCACTTATATTTGATTGACTTAAAAGATAGAGCTTGAAAGAGCCTATCTTTTTATTTTTGGCAGGAATTCTATCAAAAAAGAAGAATTTTAAATTGACATAGATAATAAATATTTATTTGTTAAAAATTCAAAATTTCCTAAATATGGAATAAGTCGAATGCTTCATTGTAAAGTTTAGTGAGAAGAGAAAAAAGTAACTAAAGGAGGCTGTTCCATGAAGAAATTATTGGTAGTAGCTGGAATTGCTACATTCTTTTTTTGTGGGCTATTTGTATCAACTGTTTTAGCTGAATCAAAAGTCAGCCAATTTGCCGACCCAAACTATTCGTTTGCGTCACTTCGGGTTGTGGCGGTTGATCCAATCCAAGTCGGAAAAACTACTGGTGATCCCTATGGGAAACAGAAGGCTGAGATCGCTTTTAAGCAAGGGCTGACAAAGTTTCCCTTTGAATTGATCTGGCTAGATCAACCGATAACCCAGGGGGTGCTCAATTCCGGAGCGTATCAGGCAGTCATGCAGATAGACGTTAAGTCGTTGGGTTGGGATACTCAGGTGATCCCTGGACATTATGAGCAGAATTATGATCCTGTGATGATTGGTAGTTGGGGCTGGGGCGGTTGGGGCAGCTGGGGCGGATATGCAACAGTACCTGTTATAGATTACGTGCCACCTACAGTTGAAAAGAATGCCTCAGTTTCAGTTGAAATGCAGATGACTGATGTGGAGACTGGTAAGATTATTTGGGGATACTCTGAAGAACGCTATGATGATGGAGGAGCTTTTAGTAGCCCATCGCCTGACAAAAGCTTACAGACTATTATAAATAATGCGAGTAAATCTTTAAAAAAAGCAGTGAGCATGTCTTCTCCACATAAGTAAAAGAACAATTAAATTAAAAATTTTGAAGTCCAAGTTAAATTGGACTTCTTTTTTTGTGAGGATTGAGAAGGGTTTCACACAATCATTAGAAATCTAAATGATTTGATGAAAAAGTGCTGTAGGAATCAGTGTTTTCGCGTCGTATCTAATGAGGGATATCTATTTTATTTTGGGAGAAGGAGGTTTATTTAATGGAGACAACAGTGGTAAATGGGTTATACACAATTAAATTTGACATGATCCAAGCGGCAGCACTCGGGGTATTTATTTATTATGTCGGTGTTTGGATTCGAAATTCCTTTCCAATATTAGTGAAACTATCGGTTCCTGCGCCGGCTATTGGCGGGCTTCCAGTGGCTTTTTTAGTTGCTTTTTTACAGTCCTATCAGATTCTTGGTGTACAATTCGACGGAACTTTGCAGAATGTTCTAATGGTGATGTTTTTCTGTACAGTTGGAATGAATGCAAGCTACAAGCTTCTTTTAAAAGGTGGTCTCATGATTGCTGCCTTTTGGTTAGTGGCGTCTGTTGTGGCGATCCTCCAAAATGTGTTAGGAATTTCAATCGCTAGCGTTTTTGGTTTAGATCCTCTGATGGGAATCATCGCGGGTTCAGTGACAATGATTGGGGGGCTAGGAACTGCGGGTGCTTTTGGTCCAGAGTTTGAAAAATGGGGAGTTGAAGGTGCGGCTACTGCAGCGATTGCCTGTGCGACTTTTGGGATGGTAGCAGGTTCTCTTCTCGGCGGACCATTGGCTGAATGGATTTTAAAATTTCATAATGTCCCAACTCCGAAGAGTGGCATTCAGGAAAATCTCGGGGATAAACAGATGACCAAAGAGATATCTGATGAAATCGGCTATCATGAAGAAGTTGCGATGATGGCGGAGGAACAAGCACCAGCTCTTCAGCTTGAGGAAGAAGAAAGCCTAGTAAGCGGACCTCATTTAATGAAAAATTTAGCGTTTGTGCTAATCGCAATGGGATTTGGTGCTGCCATCAGTCTCTACTTAAAGCAAGCAGGAATTACGCTACCGGGGTATTTAGGTGCGATGATTGCCGCTGTGATTATCCGCAATATTGGTGATCTAAGCAAAGCTTACGAAGTGGACAGCAAAGCTATTGGAATCATTTCTGATATTTCATTGGCGATTTTTGTAACGATGGCGATCAATTCGTTGAAGCTATGGCAGCTGATTGATTTAGCGGTACCTCTTCTTGTGATGGTTCTTGCTCAATGTATTTTCCTTCTCTTAGCTGCTTATTTTCTCGTCTATTGGCTGTTTGGACGGGACTACGATGCGGTAGTGATGGCGGCAGGATTGATGGGCTTTGGTTTGGGAGCGACTCCAAATGCATTGGTGAATATGCAGGCAGTGTCATCTAAATATGGATATGCTGCAAAAGCATTCTTTGTCGTACCAATTGTGGGAGCTTTCTTGATTGATTTTACAAATGCATCAGCGATTACTATTATGGCTAGTTTCTTTAGATAATAGGATCGTTAAGTGGAAAATCCCTCTTCAATCTGAAGAGGGATTTTTTATTTAGAAGGAAATTTGAAAGATAAATGTGAGAAATAGGCCTAGTTACTACGACATACTGAAGTGGTTTAATGAAAATTCAGAAAATTTCTAAGAGGTTGGAGGAATATGAATCCAGAAGTCGAATTATATAGCAGTGTGATCATAGAATAAAGATTTTTAATCCAGTTGACTAAGACGGCAGGGGAGGGACATTTGATTTTAAGGGGATTGTGAATTATTTCTTTAAAGGAGGTTCATTTATGGAAACAGAAATTATTAAAGGGTTACTTACCTTGAAAGTCAATATGTATCAATTGACAGCTTTAGGAGTCATTGCGTATTACTTAGGGGTGTGGGCACGTGCCACTTTTCCTGCATTAGTTCGTTTTTCAATTCCGGCACCAGTTGTCGGGGGTTTACCGTTCGCAATTGTTGTAGCATTATTAGAGCATAATCATATTTTAGGCTTCAAATTTGATGGAACTTTACAAACTGTACTCATGATTATATTTTTCTGTACAATTGGGATGAATGCAAGTATTTCGCTTCTCAAAAAGGGAACAGTGCTAATTTTAGCCTTCTTTGCAATCGCGACTGTTGGAGCGGTTGTACAGAATTTACTCGGAATGGGTATTGCTGACTTCTTCAACATTGATCCACGTATGGGGATCATTGGCGGATCTGTTACTTTGACTGGTGGATTAGGAACAGCCGGAGCTTTTGGGCCTTACTTTGAAAAACTAGGTGTTGAAGGTGCTGCTGCTGCTGGTATCGCTTGCGCGACCTTCGGGATGATCGCAGGCTCGATGACTGGTGGACCGATGGCGGAATGGCTAATTAAACGCAATGGCCTTTTGACCCCTCAGGATGCTGATTATAAAGCTGCTGAGGGCTTTGAAAATCCAAATCAAGGTGATGAGGATGAGTCCATACTTCCAGATGATCTGATGAGAAATGTTGGCTGGGTTCTTGTTGCAGTCGGATTTGGATCGATTATCAGTTACTATCTGACTAAAGCAGGAATTACGATTCCAGCTTACTTAGGCGCAATGTTTGCAGCGATTATTGTTAGAAATATCGGTGAAATTAGTGGATCATACAAGATCGACACTAAAATTATTGATACAATTTCTGATATTTCCTTGGCAATCTTCATTTCGATGGCGATTGTATCAATGAAGTTAGCTCAATTGGTTGACTTGGCACTACCACTTTTAACGATGATGGTGTTCCAGTTGATCATGGTTCTTGTGATGGCTTACTTCTTTGTATACCTTCTTTTTGGAAAAGATTACGAAGCTTCTGTTATGTCTGCCGGATTTATCGGCTTTATGATGGGTGCGACTTCCAATGCTTTGGTTAGCATGCAGGCTGTGACTTCAAAATATGGTCATGCAGCAAAGGCATACTTCGTTGTACCGATTGTCGGAGCTTTCCTAATCGATTTTACGAATGCGATGGTTATTCAGTATATGGGAACAAGTGATTGGATTCTAAAAATCTTTGGAATGTAGCTAAAAGATAAAAAGTGTGTAAATTCTACGGAATTTACACACTTTTTTTATGCCCAAGTCATGTTCTCATAGAAAATCGCAGAAAATACTGATAATATAAAGACAAGATGTACGAAAAAGGGAGGAGTTTAAACTAGCTGGATTAAAGAGAGAAAGGCAGGAAAACGAATGAATAAGATCACCCGGGCATTAATTGTATTAGCTGTGGGAGCTGTAATTTGGTTTCTACCCGTCCCAGAAGGAATTAAGCCACAAGGGTGGCAACTCTTGGCGATTTTTGTTGCTACGATTTTAGGATTTATTCTTCAACCTCTGCCGATTGGTGCGGTTGCCTTTTTAGGTATTACTTTTTCTGTCTTATCCGGTACCTTGAAACTGGGAGATGCCTTAAGTGGTTACTCAAATACGACGATCTGGCTGATTGTCGCCGCTTTTTTATTTGCGAAGGGAATTATTAAATCCGGTTTGGGGCGACGTATTGCCTTTGTATTGATTCGGGAGTTTGGGAGTAGCTCACTGAAGCTTGCCTATACGTTGGCTGTCACAGAGATGATTATTGCGCCTGCGACACCATCGAATACTGCTCGTGGCGGCGGGATTATGTTCCCGATTGTAAAGAGCCTAAGTTTAGCTTTTGGCTCGGAGCCAGGCCCTACAGCAAGACGTATGGGAAGCTATCTGATGCTGATGGGACATACGGCAAATATTAGCTCGGCAATCCTTTTCTTGACTGCGTCAGCGGTTAATCCTCTTGTCTTACTTTTGGGAAAACAGGTGCTTGGGGTTGATATTAGCTGGGGTCAGTGGGCACTTGCGGCTTCTGTTCCGGGCTTGTTAAGTTTATTCTTGCTTCCTTATTTGATTTATCGAATGTATCCACCCGAAATCAAGCACACACCTCAGGCCCGTGGAATTGCTGAAGAGGAGCTTAAAGCAATGGGTCCGGCAACTCGTTATGAAAAAATGGTTGCTGTTGTATTCGTTGGCTGTCTGGTACTCTGGAGTACTTCAACTTGGACAGGCCTCGCGGCAACTACTGTTGCTATGATCGGAGTATCCGCAATGCTAATTACGAAGGTACTGGACTGGCAAGATGTACTTGAAGAAAAAGCTTCTTGGGATGTACTGATCTGGATGGGTGCTGTCGTCTGTATGGCCGGCTTTCTATCTACTTTTGGTGTGGTCGGTACCTTTGCGAATGCAGTTAAGGGGGCGATTGGCCATTTGGACTGGCGCATTGCTTTCTTTTTTGTCATTTTGGTCTATTGTTATTCCCAATATTTCTTTGCGAGTGGTACAGCACGGGTGACTGCGATGTTCTCCGCTTTTGCTTCGGTACTTGTCGCATTAGGTGCACCACCGATGTATGTCGTGATGATGTTCGGACTTGTCGGTGGAGTAGGCTGTACGCTAACTCACTATGGCTCAGCCGTAACGCCTATTTATTTTAATGCTGGCTATGTGGATCAAGGAACTTGGTGGCGTTTAGGTTTTATCATTTCATTGGTAAACTTATTCCTAGCGTTAGGAATTGGAACGGTTTGGCTGTCGTTCTTGGGTTATTTATAAAGTAAGTGCTTTGAAAATGAAGTTGAGGGAGGCCTGTTTGAAATGAAATGGGAAGAAAATATCGAACTTCGAGAGTATGTCATCGGACTTAGACGTGAATTTCATCGGTTTCCTGAGTTAAGTGGTGAAGAAAAAGAGACTGCCGGACGAGTGATTCGAGAACTCGAAAAACTGGGCATTACGTATCAAACGTACCCAGATCACTACGGAATTTTAGGAACCATCGAGGGAAATGGAGCTGGCCCTGTTGTCGCTCTTCGAGCTGATATGGATGCTTTGTCTGTTGTCGAAGATAGTGGTTTGCCCTTCGCATCGGAAAATGAAGGTAAAATGCATGCTTGTGGTCATGACGGGCATATGTCGATGCTACTCGGAGCTGCAAAGCTACTTATGGAAACCCGTGATCGCTGGCAGGGGACCGTGAAGTTGTTTTTCCAACCCGCAGAAGAATTGGCCCCGCAGGGAGGCGCCCGTTTTTTAATTAACTCTGGGGTTTTGGAGAATCCTAAAGTTGACTTGGTTTTTGGCTGCCATGTCTGGCCGGACGTCCCAACCGGGCACGTAGCAATCCGAAAGGGCTATCAAATGGCTTCTTCCGATCGTTTTTGGCTGACTCTAAAAGGAAAAGCCTCTCATGCCGCTCTTCCTCATCAAGGGGTGGATGCGATTGTAATGGCGGCCGAAGCCATTCAGCAGATTTATATGATTAGAGCTCGGCAGATGGACCCGATTGCGCCTGTCACAGTTAATGTGGGCGTGATTCAAGGCGGAAGTCGATACAATGTGGTTCCCGGCGAGGTCAAACTCGAGGGAACAGTTCGTACTTTGGATGCTGAGGCGCGTAAACGCTATCCAGAGCGTTTGAAAATTCAAATGGAACACTTAGCTGCCGGATATGGTGGCGAAGCGATTTTAGACTATCAATTTGGCTATCCAGCCCTTAATAATGATGGAGCTGCGGTGGATATTTTCGGCAAGGCAGCGTTGGACGTTCTTCCTGCCGAAAAAGTGGAGCTTGATGTTCGTCCTGCGCTTCCAGCTGAGGATTTTGCATTCTTCCAAGAGAAATGTCCTGGGGCATATTTTTGGTTGGGCTGCGCCAAAGAAGGCAGTGGGGCACTTCATAACGGCAGTTTTGATTTAGACGAAAATATCTTGCCTCTTGGGTCGACTTTGCTTGCTGAAACAGCAACGAAAGCGCTAAAAACTTTGTTAGAAAAATAAAGCGATATAGCCAAACTCAAATGAAAAGTCCTGACAATTAAAATATGTTTAGTTGTCAGGATTTTTTTCTCAAAATAACGTGAAGCTTTGAACAAAGTTTAGCTAATTTTACTAAAAAAGTAGTTTTTGTCAGACTTTGTAATTTTTTTCACGATTGTTGTCAATGGCAAATAGTTTGAGAAAACGGAAGATAATAAGAGAAAAACAGAGATTTCTAATTCGTTTGAAAGCTATAATTCATCTAACCGATGTTTTTAATGGTTGATTTTTCTGAAAAATCAAGCTATATTTTGTATACACGGTTGATTTCCAAGATAAGTAACCGTTGCGGCGTATTGCCGTTGAGAGTATTCCAGAAAAAAAGTCGACGAAGGAGAGGATTTTATGAGTAACCATCAAATCTCTGCCCTGGACGTGGCCCATGAGCAACTGGACAAAATCGCTTCATTTCTAAAACTGGACCCATCTGTTCATGCAATTTTGCGGGAGCCGCAACAATGTATTGAAGTCTCAATTCCTGTCACAATGGATGATGGAAGTATCCAAATTTTCAAAGGGTACCGTTCTATGCACTGTAATGCGATCGGACCTGGAAAAGGCGGAATTCGATTCCATCCTGATGTAACTATGGATGAAGTAAAAGCTCTCTCTATCTGGATGACATTTAAATGTGGAGTTCTAAATCTTCCTTATGGCGGCGGAAAAGGCGGAGTGATCGTAGATCCTTCTAAACTTTCCCAAGCAGAACTGGAAAGATTGGCTCGCGGATACATCCGTGCGATCGCTCCTGTTATCGGTGAAAAAGTAGATATCCCAGCCCCAGATGTGAATACAAACCCAACCATTATGGGTTGGATGCTTGATGAGTATTGCAAATTAAAAGGGAACGACATTGGTGTTCTTACTGGAAAACCAATCATTCTCGGTGGCTCACAAGGCCGTACTGCTGCTACTGGTCGCGGAACTGCGATTACTGTTCGTGAAGCTTTGAAAAAGTTAAACATGGACATTAAAGGCGCAAAAGTAGTCGTACAAGGATATGGTAACGTTGGTTCTTTCGCAGTTCGTTTTATTCACGAACTGGGAGCAAAAATCATTGCAGTCAGCGATGTAAACGGCGGAATCTACAATCCAGATGGCTTTGATGTAGCTGCGCTGGATAAAGAGATGGCTGAAAAGAAAACCATTTATGGTTTGGCTGGCGCAAAACAAATCAACAACAAAGAAATACTGGAGCTCGAGTGCGATGTACTCGTACCAGCTGCTCTTGAAAATCAAATCACTGTCGACAATGCAGCCCGCATCAACGCTAAAGTGATTGCTGAAGCTGCAAACGGACCTACAACTCCAGAAGCTGACGAAATTCTTCGTAAGCGCGGAATCATTGTTGTGCCAGATATTCTGACTAACGCCGGTGGCGTAACTGTTTCCTACTTCGAGTGGGTACAAAATCGCTATGGCCTCTATTGGACGGAAAAAGAAGTCAATGATCGCCTCGAGACAGCGATGGTTCAATCCTTTGAGAATGTTTGGGGCATGTACCAAAAACATATCAATGATGTAACTCCTCGTATGGCAGCTTACATGGTCTCGATTGACCGAATTGCACAAGCGATTAAAGCTCGTGGTTGGGT
Organism: Negativicutes bacterium; assembly: GCA_018058445.1. GTDB lineage: Bacteria > Bacillota > Negativicutes > JAGOZY01 > JAGOZY01 > JAGOZY01. The sequence continues at coordinate 10,022 of JAGOZY010000012.1, forward strand.
AAAATAATTAAACGAATAAAATATTTCGTATAATCTTGTTGAGCCGAAAATACCAAGCCTTGGCGTACTTACACGTACTGTCGGGGTCTGGTATTTTCGGCTTACTTTGTTCTACTGGCTATGTATTCGTCTGATTGATAGTGTGAGA
>JAGOZY010000207.1 GCA_018058445.1 Negativicutes bacterium
CTTAAAGTAACTTTAATGCAATAGCCATTTAAAAAATTTTTCGAAATTTATTTTATAGCTAAATAGGTAAAGAAAAAAGAGCCCGAAGGCTCTTTTAAAATTGCTATTCACTTACTTTCAATTTATCGAGTCCAGTAGCTAATTAGCAAACTAGTCGCAACAACCGATGTGATCGTCACTGTCGCAAATCCGGCAATAATCATTTTAGGTAAGATATTATTTTCAATTACTTGAACTTCTTCTTCTGTAGTCCCAACATTTTTAGCAGCTTCCTGGCTTAGGATCATTGTTCCTGGGAAGCCGTATAAAGCTGTGAGTCCAACTGCAATCGACATTGGAATGCTATAGCCAATAATTTTTCCAACAATTGCTGCAAAAATCATAAGTCCAGATACACCCAAGACGAAAGCGAAAATTAAAGGCTCAAGAAGATTTACTAAATCATCGGTAGAAAGCGTAGCCAGTGGACCAAAGATAATAATCATCAGACCAAGCATCATCAGACCAAAAGCATTGATGCCATCGAGGATATTTTTTCTGAAGAGACCAATTTCTCTAAGGAAAACACCCATAAATAGAGTGATTACAAATTTATTTACAATTCCATTTGTTAAGTCGGATAAATAAGCAGAAATGATAACCGCTACCCCAACGGCAAACAGCGCACCCGGAGTCGTGTTAAATAAAGCAGGAAGCTGAGGCACCAATTTTTTGGCTTCTTTCGTTTCATCTTCCACTTCAAGTTTAATTTCACCACTTCGAAATTTAGCTAATACCGATTGAGCTTCTTTTTTCAAAATAATCGAAGAAAGAGGGAAACCAATTAATCCTTGGAATGCAGCCACCAAAACGGGTAAAACTGCGACAGATGGCAGGCCATGTTCAAGTGCTGCATCTTGAACGATAACGATACTGATCGTTCCACCAGTAATCGCTCCGACAACAGCAATCATGTAAGGAATACCATCAAACACTAAGTGACCAAAAGTAAACACAATGACGATAACCCCAGCGATGGCGCTTACACCAATCACTACTGTTTTCCATTGTTTTTTGAGTTCAGTAAGACTAATCATCGTCCCGATATGTACAAGGATCATCCCGAGAACCGCTTGACCGAGTGGCAGCAAGGCCGAATCTACCAATAAAGTTTTTGGGAAGACTCCGCTTTGAAAGCCAACCAAAAACAGAATCGCCGCTACGAATAAAGAAGAAATAATTGCTTGCGTTTTTTTAGATACAAATTCACCAATCGTCCAGACCAACATGACTAGTGTAAATGCTTTGTAGTTGTCCATGTTATCATCATCTCTTTTCAAAATATGTATTTTATAATACCTGATCAAATTATTCATTTTTTTGAATGATTCCCTTGACCTACCTCAATGATACACAATACGCCCGGAAAATGTCAATTTTTAATTATATTATCAAAAGTTATTCCAAAAAGCCTTTTCAGCTAAAAACCCAGTAAACAAAGCCTTTCTAAGCCAATTACTCCGATAGCTTGCAAAACCTAAAAATGAATAGCTTATCAAATTTTATAATAAATCCTCTTTTTGTTAATTTAGTTATTCAAAATTCACACTAATGCTTTTATCAAAATTTCAAACTTTGAATTTAGTATTATTTTTGAATATCCAGCAATCTCTATTTTTTTAAAATCCGATAAAAAACCTGACATTTTCAAGAATCGTATATTCTGCTATCGACATCATATCCGCGCAGCTAAAAAAACATTTGAAAACTCATATTTATACAATTTTAAATGGGCTCTAAATAAAAAAGAGTCCATGCTAACTGCATGAACTCTTTTGCTACTTCATATGGAGCGGAAGACGAGATTCGAACTCGCGACCCTCGCCTTGGCAAGGCGATGCTCTACCACTGAGCTACTTCCGCATAATGGCGACCTCGATGGGATTCGAACCCACGCTCTCCGCCGTGACAGGGCGGCATGTTAACCGCTACACCACGAGGCCTAGTCAACCTAGTGAGATATTATTCCTCACAGGATTGAATAATATCATGTTTTACCAAAAATCTCAAGCCTATTTTGCAGTTTTTACTTTAAATGGCGGCTTCCCCGCTCGGTCATCGGCACATGATCTTTACAGAGTGGACATTCCTCTGGCTGATAAGCTGGGACATCCAACTCTAAAAGCGAGTGGGTTTTCACACCAAAATCAACTTTTCCGCCACTACGATTGACCATCAAAGCGACTCCAACTACATTGCCACCGTGTTCCTTTACAGCTTCCATGACCTCAAAAACCGAGCCACCAGTCGTGACGATATCTTCCACGATCAAAACTCGTTCTCCCGGTTTTAACTCAAAACCACGGCGAAAGACCATCTTCCCTTGCTCACGTTCCGTGAAAATCGCACGAGTTTTTAGCGCTTTTCCAGTTTCGTGAGCGAGTAAAATACCGCCAGTCATGGGGCCTACTACTACTTCAATCTGATCGTCCTCAAAAGCTTCAGCCATTCCCTTACCTACCTCTTCAGTAGCCCAAGGTAATTCCAACAATCGAAATTTTTCAATATAGCGATTACTATGCTTACCGGAAGTTAGTAAAAAATGTCCTTCTAAAAGAGCTCCACTTTCAAGTAAAAGTTGCTCCATTACTTCTGATTTCATTGACCACTCATCTCCCTTAAGATCAATTCTGCCGCTTCTTGTGGTTTATCTGCCTCTGTAATCGGCCGTCCAACCACTAAATAATCACTTCCAGCCGCCAAAGCACTCGAAGGCGTCGCAATTCGACTCTGATCTCCTTTTGCGCTGCCTATCGGACGAATTCCCGGAGTAACAATCTGAAAAGAAGCTCCCAAAAGACTCTTGATCCGCTGAGACTCCTGCGGTGACGCTACAATCCCATCAAGGCCAGAATTCTTGGCAAGACTTGCTAAATTACAAACTTGATCTTCCAAAGAAAGCTTCCAGCCTAGCTGCTGTCCTTCGGTTTCACTGATGCTCGTAAGAACAGTAACTCCCATAATCTTAAGATCCGCCTTACAATGCTCATCGCGAGCCTTAACAGCCGCTTCCATCATCGCCGGGCCACCTTGGGTATGAATCGTCAGCATATCGACCCCAAGAGCTCCCAAGGACTTAATC
>JAGOZY010000208.1 GCA_018058445.1 Negativicutes bacterium
GGGTGTGAAAGGTTGGGTGACACCAGGTAATGATCTCGAGTTCCAAATGGTTACCAAAGACTTGGATGTTGTTTCGAAATAATCGATGGATGCGGTGAGCTGTGGAAGGCTTAATCTTTTTGTGGATTATTTCTTTGATTAGTTTTGCTATCGTGAAAATTGCACCGGGTGACGTCGCGATGTCTCTATTAAAAATCGATACGGTTGCGGTAACTACCGATGAAATTGAAGCATTACGCCACGAAATGGGACTCAACGCCCCTTTGTATCGGCAATACTTTACTTATATGGGGAATCTTTTGCGGCTGGATCTAGGTGAATCGTTAATGACTGGTCGTTCAGTGATGTCTGAGCTTTCAAAAGCGTTTCCTGCTACGTTAGCTTTGGCCGGGAGTGCTCTTCTTTTAACCACTTTATTTACTTTTATTTTTGGTATTTTAAGTGCTCGTTATGCAAATAGCTGGATTGATAAATCTTGTACTGCTCTGTGCTTGGTAGGAGCATCGCTACCGACATTTTGGCTGGGTTTGGTGCTGCTTGATATTTTTGCAGTCAGGCTGAAAATATTACCCTCGATGGGATTGAACAGCTGGAAGGGATTGATCCTTCCAGCTCTTTCTCTTGCTATCGCAATTGCCCCGCCTTATATCAAAATTTTTCGAAATAGTTTGATTGAAACCAGTCATCAGGAGTTTGTTCGCGCTGCTCGGTCAAGAGGTCTGAAAGAAAAGATGATCTTTTTTCGTCATATTTTTCGGGGCAGTTTGATTCCTGTTGTCACTATTTTGGGTGTCAGTTTGGGAAGTCTTTTAGGCGGGACTGTGATTGTCGAAATTATCTTTGGAATTCCTGGGGTCGGGAAGTTGGCGGTAGAGGCAATCACTCGTCGGGATTATGCGATTATTCAAGGGTTTATTCTATTCGTGGGACTTGTTATCTTTGCAGTTAATTTGTTGGTGGATTTGTCTTATCGTTATTTAGATCCGGCAATTTCTCTAAAGGAGGCTGAGCGCAAATGAGGCTAAGATCTTCTTTAGGTATGTGGCTGGCGGGAGTTTTCTTTTTAATTATTTTAATCGGGCCTTGGCTTGCGCCGATGGACCCGAATTTTGTCGATCTTTCGAATCGTTTGCAGTCACCGGGGACCGAACATTGGTTTGGAACAGATCAGCTTGGTAGAGACGTGTTCTCGCGTATTTTGACCGGTGGACAAACTACAGTGGGGATTAGTATGCTTGCGTTATTTTTATCGATTTTGGTCGGCGTTCCTTTTGGCCTCTTCTCGGGTTACTGGGGTGGACGAACTGATTGGGCTTTGATGCGAATCGTGGATAGCTTTATGGCGCTGCCCGAATACGTGGTGGCGATTATTATCAGCGGCCTTTTGGGGCCGGGCTTTTTTAATCTTTTGTTAGCGATTGTTATCGTCAAATGGGTGGGCTATACGCGTCTGGCTCGGAGTATTGTCTTTCAAGAAAAGTCCAAAGATTATTTGATGGTATCGAAGGTGAGTGGTGCAAGTACTTGGCAGATTCTGACTCGTCATTTGATTCCTCATGTGCTGGGGCCGATTTTGGCTTTGGCGACTCTTGATATTGGTAAGGTGATTTTGCTGGTAGCTTCTCTATCATTTATTGGTTTGGGTGTCCGTCCGCCATCGCCTGAATGGGGAGCGATGCTGAATGAAGGTAAGGCTTATTTTATGCAGGCTGAATATTTGATGATGATTCCAGGAGTTGCTATTTTTTTAGTCGTTCTCGTTGCAAACTGGCTTGGAAATCAATGGGTGGCTAAGTATGATCTGAGCCAGACCAGAGAGGAGACTACTGATGAAGCTTCTCCATGTTAAAAATTTACAAGTGAGCTGCACAGGTCAGCATCCTCTGGTCAAAGGGATTGATTTTTCCATTAAACAAGGGGAATGGCTTGCTTTGATCGGTGAAAGCGGTAGCGGTAAAAGTATCAGTGCTTTTTCGGTTGGTGGGCTGCTATCTAAAGGATTGAGTCGACAGGCTGATGAGATGAATTTTTTAGGTACTGAATTGCTGGACTTATCGGAAGAGGAGTTTCGAAAACTACGAGGGAAAGAAATCTCTTATGTCTTTCAGGACTATCAGGGAGCTTTCACACCTTATTACACTCTCGGCAGACAGATGGATGAAGTGATGGTAGCGCATACGGATTGGAAGTTTAAAGAGCGCAAGGAGAGAGCGGTCGCCGGCCTCAATGATGTCGGGTTGGATGGAGAAACTATGTATGAACGATATCCATTTCAAGTGAGTGGCGGACAGCTTCAAAGAGCCGCTTTGGCACTGGCTATGCTGCTAAAACCGAAACTGCTAATTGCGGACGAACCGACGACTGCTCTAGATGCAATGAGTGCGGCTTTGGTTCTTGAACTGATTGCAAAACTTCAAGAAGAGACAAATTGCTCCATTTTGTTTATTACTCATGATCTTCGTTGTGTAAAACGCTATGCTGATCGAATTGCGATTATGAAATCTGGCGAAATTATTGAAACCGGGAAAAAGGAAGACGTGCTGACGAACCCGAGGGAATTATATACTCGAAATTTGCTTGCGTCGATTCCTCCGCTGCGTAATGTGCCGAGGCGTTTACCCATTCTAGGTGATGTGGATGATCTCGCCTTGGAAGGAGGGCCTTGTTGCGATGAGATATGAGGAGACAAAAATTCTTCAAGTAAAAGAAATTGACAAGACTTATGCTGGGGGCAACCATGCGGTCAAGCAAGTCTCTTTTGATATTTATAAAGGAGAATGCATGGGGCTTGTCGGTGAGAGTGGAAGTGGGAAGAGCACGTTAGCTCGCTGTTTACTTACTTTGGAGCGAATTGACTCGGGCGAAATTTGGCTGAATGAACAGCCGCTACATCAAATGAAACCAAGTGAGCTTCGCCAAGCCAGACAAAAGATGCAGGTTGTTTTCCAAAACCCGACTGCTTCTTTTAATAGTAAAATTTCAATGAAGGACTCATTGCTTGAGCCCATTCGCTGCCAGAAAAAAGCGTGTCCTAGTTTTTTGGGTGAGTCTTCCCTTAGAGAAGATAAAATTGCTGAGCGACTGATGGAGCTCGTTCATTTGCCGAGTAGCTGTT
>JAGOZY010000209.1 GCA_018058445.1 Negativicutes bacterium
AAATCAAGGCATCACTAGTAATTTCCCGTCCAGTCGATGTTATTATACCGCTTAACATTCCATCTTGAATTAAAAAGCGGCTACATTCTTCTTCAAAGAATATTTCAGCCCCGAGAGACTCAAGTTCTTTTCGTAAATTAATGAGCACTTTTCGAAGTACATCAGTGCCAACATGGGGTTTGTGATGATACAGAATATCCTCTGGCGCGCCAGCTTTAACAAAGTCTGCTAAAATCTTCGCAACTTTGGGATTTTTACTACGAGAAGTCAGTTTTCCATCGGAAAAAGTACCTGCTCCTCCTTCGCCGAATTGCACATTGGAATGGGAAAGAAGTTTTTCTGACCCATTCCAGAAGTTTGCAACATCCAAGCTACGCTTTTCCACTGATTTCCCTTTTTCAAAAATAAGTGGGCGATATCCTTGACGTGCCAAGTGAAGTGCGGCAAAAAGTCCCGCTGGGCCCATACCGATAATGACTGGACGATTCTTAAGCTTTTGCGAGCCAATCTGAATTGCAAAAGGTTTTTCATAGGGAAGAATGACGGACTGACATCCTTTTTTTAGCATTCGTTGTAGTTGGGCCTCACGGTCTGGTGCTTCAATATCGATCGTATAAACAAGAGTAATCCGATCTTTTTTTCGGGCATCAATGGATCGATGAACCACGCGCCATTGGGGAAATTCATCCAATGGGAGACTGGTAAGGTTTTTAAGGATTAACGAGAGCGGTCGATCGTCAGTTAACGAAACAACCAAATTATGTATTCTTAACACGAATTTATTCCTTTCGGAGTCAGTTATTGCTGACTGGTTCCACCAATAGAAACTCTTTCGATCTCAATCGACACAGTTACATTGGTTTGTCTGGACGTAACACCTGACGGGAAATTTAAGTTAACTGTCTGTGTGGTATTTTCTTTAATATTTTCAAGCAGAATAGGTTCTGTTCGTATCACACTCACGCCACGAATTGACTCATCCGAGCCATTAATTAAAATTTCGCTAGGCAGAGCTGTTGTTTTTCTCACACGAAAGCCAATCGGTAAGAGCCCCGTCGTACTGACCTGAATGGGGACCACTTTTTCAGCACTTGCTGCCACTTCGGCAGTGACTTGAACATTAGCCGGTGAAATAAACCAGTGGGGCGATAAATTTTGGCCATTTCCCAAAACAGGGGTTGCTTCAAATCGGAAAGACTCGCGCGCATCATTGAGTTTTAGAAGAACTCGAGCCTGATTTACTAGATTTCGCTCCGATGCGGGCCCGGTTGCTAACACATATACAGGCTCAACATTAATGTTTTCAAGTTGGAAGCCATCAGCTAGTTTTCCCTCGGTCTGAACTTGGACTTGAAGCCTTTGGGTAATTAAATCATCAAGCACGACCTGCATGGCAGCAGGTGACATATCGACAATTTCGATATTCGGTGGAAGCGCAAGTTGGACTCTTACTGAATGAGTCCCCGCACTTAGGTCTTTTAAGTCAATCGATGCTTGAATATCCGAATCGTTAATACCAGCTAGCATCAACCGAGGAGCACGAATTCGTACTTGGACGCTCGGCAGTGTGTTCATAACAATTTGTTGATCTGCATCTAAATTTTTAACGACAACTGATGCCACAATCGTTCGTTGGGCTAGAGGATTTTGTTCATTCATGACAAATATCCAAAGAACAACTGCTGCCACCACCGCGAGAATTTTCGTAGTTATGCTATTATTTTTCATCCTTACGCTCCCCCTTTCCGCTAAAGAAGCGCGCGATCTTTCTTCTCACAAACCCTTTCACTCGCTCATGCGGGAGAGCAAGAAAACGAGTCAACTCAACTTGAAGGCTTTCTGCACCTGTAAGTCGGGTCAAAGTTCCTCCTCTGGTAAGAGAAATCGTTCCGGTCTCTTCCGAAACAATAATAGTAATCGCATCCGACTGCTCACTCAGACCAATTCCTGCCCGATGTCGAGTACCGAGTTCTTTACTGATTCGCGGATCTTCTGATAAAGGAAGCAAGCATCCGGCTGCCATAATACGGTCGCCACGTACAATTACCGCACCATCATGAAGCGGGGTATTCGGTATAAAAATGTTTATGAGCAGACTGCTACTTAATTTTCCATCAATTTGCGTTCCAGTTTCAATATAATCACTCAGGCCGGTACTTTGCTCTAAGACAATAAGCGCACCAATGTTATTTTTTGAGAGAGTTCCTGCGGTATTTGCAAGCTCTTTTATAAAGCTTTGAGTTTCTTCGCGTCTCATGGTTTCGCCACTTTCCATCAAAGGCATACGACCCAATCGTTCGAGGGCACGACGAAGCTCTGGCTGAAAAACAACCGGTAGGGCGACCAGCACAATCGTAATGCTATTTTGTAAAAGCCAATAGATGACATGCAAATTAAGCCAACGACTTAGTAAAGTCGCAAGCAAAAGAACCGATATCCCTTTCACTAAAGCAAGAGCTCGGGTATCTTTAATCATGTTATAAAGTTGATAAATCACAATACTGACAATTGCAACATCAATAAAATCCAAAAGCCCTGCAGTTGCAATTAAGTGCTCTGTTTGAACCCACCAAGCCATTTGCGTCCCTCACTCCGCTTCAAATTATAATTCCTAATTGGGAAACTCAACTGTACCTACTTCGATAAAAACTTCGACTTTCCTTCATAAAAAGAAGCCCCTCAAAATATTGGGGAGCTCTTTTTGACTATTTAGTGTAAACAGGGACACCGTCGCGCTTTACTAATTCCCAGTAAGCGATCATCAATTGATGGGTCAAATCACCAGGATGTCCATTGCCGATGACTCGTTCATCCACACGTACAACCGGCATAATTCCGGCTGCCGTACCTGTCAAGAAACACTCATCCGCATTATAAAGATCATGGGGCAATAAAATTTCTTCTCGCGCTGAGAAACCCAGCTCTTTAGCCATCTTTAAAATCGCATTGCGAGTAATACCAGCAATGATCCCTACATGTTTTGGCGGTGTTAGAAGCTCTCCGTCTTTAATAATGAACACATTATCAACCGTAGCATCTGCGACATAGCCTTCTGAACTTAGCATAACCGCCTCAGCAAAGCCTTGGCGACTTGCAGCCATCTTGGCCATGATA
>JAGOZY010000210.1 GCA_018058445.1 Negativicutes bacterium
TCTTCAATCGTGCAGTCCTAGCCCAGCGGCAACCAGGCTCCGCTTTTAAGCCATTCACATATCTTGCCGCTTTAGAGCACGGCTATACAGCTGCAACGATTTTAAAAGATGAGCCCTTTTCCTCTGGCGGTTGGTCTCCGCAAAATTACAGTCGCCGTACGCAAGGAGATGTTCCTCTTCGAGAAGCTTTGATTTATTCCTTGAATCTCCCACTTGTTCGAACCGCGAGTGATGTCGGAATCGACAATGTACTCAGCTACGCGAAGAAAATGGGAATTACTTCTTTAGATAGTAAAAATGATAGCAACTTATCCGCAGCACTTGGTGGGCTTTATCACGGTGTCAGCCCGCTTGAAATGACTGTCGCTTATGGTGTGCTAGCAAACAATGGGGTCAAATCCGAACCGCTGATGATTCTCAAAGTAGTCGGTCGAAATGGAGAAGTACTCGAAGAGCATACACCACGCAGGGCTGAAGTCATCAAACCTCAGCTCGCCTACTTAATGACGAATATGCTTGAGGGAGTCGTTCAGCGGGGAACTGGAGCAGGTGCAAACATCGGCCGTCCTGCTGCTGGCAAAACAGGAACTACAGATGACTATCGGGACGCATGGTTTGTTGGCTATACGCCAAACTTGGTTGCGACCGTCTGGATCGGTCAGGACACTGGAGGCAATCTCGACGGTATTACTGGCGGTGACCTGCCTGCACAAATTTGGCGCAAATTCATGGTTGAAGCCACAAAAAAACTGCCAGCCGCTAGCTTTACCCGTCCAGCTGGTTTAGTTAATGTAAAAATTAATCCGGTAGATGGTCTACTGGCGGATTCTCAGACAAAGAATCCAAAAGATGAGCTTTTCATTGAAGGCACTCAGCCAAAATCTTCGACAAATAATCCTGCTGGAAATTCAAAAACTGATTTAAATAAAACCGACACAACGAAAGATGTGAAGAAAATGAATAATGCCGGTGATGACACAAAAGAACCCAGTGGAATCACAGACAAGGAAAAGAAAGCCGCAACTCCGATAAAAACGAAAGACCCGGTAACTGCACCGAAAAAAACGAACTAGTAAAAGGGAGCTTCTTAATAATTGAGAAGCTCCCTTTTTATTCGCAAACACCCCTTATTTTTTTCACTGAAATCAGGTTATAATCAAGAAGTAATAATACTAAGGAGGACTCTCATGCCCTGGGAACAAGTTTATTTACCTTTCTCGTCACTACCTTTATCCGTATTCCTGGCTTTTTTACCGCTTTTAGGACTCCTTTATTTTCTCGGAGTTCGAAAAACGAAGGGTCTCTATGCCTGCGCACTAAGCCTTGGCATTGCCATTGTTTTGGCCCTCACTATCTGGAAAATGCCGCCGATATTGGCTATTGCAGCAATTACCAATGGAATGGCTTTTGGCTTATTCCCGATTGGTTGGATCATTCTTCACGCAATGTGGCTTTATAATATGGTTGTCGAATCTGGACAATTTAATCACATCCGTAACTATCTGTCGTTTCTGACACCTGACAGACGTCTCCAAGCCGTGCTGATTGCCTTTGTTCTTGGCGCATTTCTGGAAGGAACTGCTGGTTTCGGGACACCTGTCGCTATTGCAGCAGCCCTATTAATCGGGCTAGGCTTTCCGCCGCTAACCGCAGCAGCGATTGCTCTCGTAAGCAATGCCGCGCCTGTGGCATTTGGTGGTTTAGGCCTTCCCTCAACAGTGGCTTCACAGATTACCGGACTAGATATTTTTCAACTTGGCAAAGCAGCCGCCTTACAAGTAGCCCTTCTTTGTTTTATCGCTCCGTTTTGGATCAGTTCAATGATTGCCGGTTTTCGAAAAACCTTAGAAATTTCCCCAATCCTATTAGGCGGAAGCCTGCTCTTTGTCGGTCTACAATATAGTATTGCTTACTATATCAATCCTTATCTCCCCCTATTTTTATCGGCAACAGTCACTCTTCTCTGCCTGGGAAGCGTCTTCCATTTCTGGCAACCAAAAAATATTTGGCGCTTCCCCGGTGATTCCAGTATCCAAGACATTCTTCCGCCTAACCCGAAAGAGCTTTTAAGAGCAAGTTTGCCGTTTATAATTCTAGCCATATTAGTTTTCTTATGGGCCGATCTCCAGTACACAGGATTTAAGATTCACCTACTTGGCTGGGAAAGTAAGCTTTTTGATCCGCAAATCCTCTGGCCTGGACTTCATGAGTCCATCCTGCGAATGCCCCCTACCGTTTCTCACCCCACTTTGTATGGGGCCAAATATTTTTTTAATTTAATCTCAGCTCCTGGGACAGCCATTCTGCTTGCAGGACTGATCTCCATTCCTTTATTACCGAATTATTCCTTCAAGAAAGGAGCTGCCTGCTATTGGCAGACTCTTTATCAACTACGCTATGCACTAGGTACCCTTCCTCTCGTGCTCGGACTTGCCTATCTTATGAATTATTCTGGCATGAGCTCCACCCTCGGTCTCGCTTTTTACACTGTCGGTGCGCTCTTTCCTTTCTTCTCACCAGTCATTGGTTATATCGGAGTTTTTTTGACTGGCTCTGAAGTTTCCTCCAATGCTCTCTTTGGACTGCTTCAGCGAACCAATGCTGAAGCCCTTGGTTTTGATCCTTATCGGATGGTAGCTGGAAATATGGTTGGCGGTGGAGCAGCCAAGATGATTGCGCCTCAAACCATTGCTGTAGCGACTGCTGCGACGGGACAAGTTGGGCAAGAAGGCGAACTGCTTATGCGAACTTGGAAATCGAGTTTGTTTTTCCTACTTTTAGGTTCTCTATTCACTGGCTTTATTGCTTACGCATTTTAAAAAAAGGAGGATAAGGATTTGAATTCTATTGCGCTTGAAGGCTTTATGATACCCGGACTTCATTTTAAAAATTGCTGCATATGGGTGCTTCATTGGACCAGAACACCCCGATCTTTGCCAAGCAAGATGACAGAAGTATGGATACTTTGGAACAATGGCCGGAAAACATGCTACGTCAATTCGATCGATGCAATCCCATTTTTCAAAATTTATCATGACTTTGATGAGGTTATCTGCGCCGACATCCATATTAATCTCTCTACTACACGATTCGACATTTGCGTTAACAG
>JAGOZY010000211.1 GCA_018058445.1 Negativicutes bacterium
AATGAAAACAGACGGCCTAGCCGCATCACTAGAAATTGGCCAACGAATTCACTTGGATCGAAAGAGTAAAGAAGGCTGGTATCTAGAGCCCCAAGCTCAGCTCAGTACAGGTCATCAAAGTGGTGGTAGCTTTAATGCCTCCAATGGTCTACAAGTGGATGTGGATAGCTACAAAAGTACGCTCGGACGTCTCGGTCTCAATGCGGGTTATGAAATCAAAAGCGGAGAAAATCCGGTCAATATCTACGCGAAAGCTTCTTATGTTCATGAATTTGATGGCGATGTCGGTTATCGCTTAAATGGATCTCGGGAGCAAACGAGCTTTGGTGACTCTTGGTGGACTTACGGAGTCGCCATCACAGCTCAACTCAATCAGAAGCATAATATCTATTTAGATATTGAACGAGCCAGCGGTGGTCAGTTTAATCAACCTTGGTCAGTCAATGGAGGCTATCGATTTAATTGGTAGAAAAGACAAAAAAGGACCCTACATAAGTAGGGTCCTTTTTTTCTAATTAATTTGCTTCTTTACTTGCGCGCTGAGTATCTCTTTAAAAACCTCGGCAAAGAGTCCTTTGTCTGGAATTGGTTGGGGCTCAGTCTCGGTTTGGCTAGTTGCGAGGATAGTCTCAGTTGAGGACAATAATGCGGAGCCGGCTAAATAAAAAGTCTGTTTTTCAAGATTAAACCAATAAAGGTTCTCTTCATAAGCGGTAGACTCGATGATTGACTTTAAATTAGAATCAGTCTGCCCAACTGCCATTTTATTGGCTTGGTCTTGGTTAATGCTTCTTCGGATAACGACGCCGATAAGCGTAGTTTGAGGCTTTCCGTCTTTATTTTTTTGATAGGTTAAGCTGTCTCGATCGAGAAGATACTGAGGCTGATGAGAAATTTGCTGCCAGTTGGTTGCCTGACAAAAAGAAGGTGTCACGAGCAAGAGAAAGAAAACCAAGCCACAGAGCCTTCGCATAAATAAACCTCCATATCACAGCACAGTGAAATGAAAAAATCCCGCCGCTTTTCAAAGAGCAGCGGGATTTTTTTATTTTGTAATTTTTCCAGATTGGTCTGCCGCTTTTACGTAGGAATAGAAGAAAGGAGTCACCCCTTCTTGAGGAATCGGAATATATTCGCTATTAATAACGTTTGTTGCAAGTATGTTGTCATTTTTATCAACAAGAGCAACAGCTCCAAGACTTACCGTACCATTTGTGAGATTAAACCAATAGAGTCGTTCATCATAGGCAGCATTTGAAAAAACCGCCTTCATCTGTGGATTGGTTTCTTTATTGACCTGAGCAAGCCGCGCCTCTTCTGAAATAGGTCGGCGGACAAGTAGTGCGACAATTTTTTCGGATAAAGCTTGGTCATTGTCGTCTCGTGCGTAGCGGAGGCTTTCTGTATCAACAAAAACTCCAGGTGCTCCATCAATAGTTTGCCAATTAGCAGCCAAAGCCAGTGAGCTGGACAATACAAAAATTCCGAGAAATAAAGTCGTCATAAGCCATTTTTTCATGATTAAAATCCTCCTAAGAATAACAAGTTAAAGTCGAATACTCTATAAGATATTCCCCCTTTTTGATGGTAATCCTTTTTTAAAAGAAAAAAGGATCAAAGAGCAATGAAAATTTTTTGATAGATTTGACGTTGTTTTGCGGGCGGAATAGGATGATAGTGACAGTTCACGAAGCGAGATGGAAAATGGTGGTTAATAAAACGAAGTGAATGCTAATTAATCATTCTTAACTATCGTATTGGTACTGTTAGAAACTAAATCTACTCGAAAGTCCTGGAATGGTTTGATTTATGATAGAGCTCGAAATGACTTTGATACTAAAAAAATCTAGCCATATTTTTATGAATGCCGAAAGAAAGATTGGCGAAGATCAAGAAAATCCTTGGAAAATGGCAGCTGGAATACGTCTTTGGTGGTAAATAAAAAGGTTAGTAAATTTCGGTTAAGTATAAATCTGATACTTAAAACATGTTAAAATGAAGATATAAAAATCACATCTAAAGGAGGGTCACTGTTCATGGATTTTAAAACAACTTGGATCGAAGTTGACTTAGGTGCACTAGAACGCAATCTGGGAAAAATTCGAAAAAAATTACCAAAACAAACTCGCCTTTGTGGAGTTGTAAAAGCAGATGGTTATGGTCATGGGGCTCTCCAAATTGCAAAAAGAATGCAAAACTGCAATGTTGATTTTTTAGCTGTTGCTAATTTATATGAAGCTCTCGAATTGCGTAGAGAAGGAATTAAAGGCTCGCTTCTTGTATTGGGCTGGATTCCGGTAGAGTCCATAATGGAAGCGATTCAAGAAGAGATATCAATAACAGTTTTTGATGAATTAAACTTGCAAGAAATTTCCAAAAGTGCGACCTTAATTGGGAAGAGGGCAAAAGTCCATTTAAAAGTTGAAACAGGCATGAATCGCCTAGGAGTGGCTTGGAATAAAATTGGCCCGTTTGCTGCTCTTGCAAACTCATTGCCGAATATCTTTATTGAAGGGACTTTTAGTCATTTGGCTACTGCGGATGACTTGGATTTACCTTGGACACAAGAGCAAAACAATCGTTTTTCTGAAGCAATTCATGAAATGCGAAAAAATGACATCGATCCAGGGATATGTCATTTGGCAAATAGTGCGGGAAGTTTATTGCAAACAGGTGATCCGTGGGATATGGTGCGGATCGGCATCGCTTGTTATGGTGCAGGTACTGGAGTTGAAGCGGGATTGGAGCCTACATTAAAACTTAAAACCCGGATCGCTCAAGTAAAAGAACTTCTCCCGGGTGAAGCAGTTGGATATGGTCGGTGTTTTCAAAATGATGAGGTACGCCGCGTAGCAGTGCTACCGATTGGCTATGCAGATGGCTGGGGCAGGATTCTTTCTGGGACGTCTCTTCGTCATAAGGGAAAAAAATATCTACTTGTTGGTAATATTTGTATGGACCAATGTATGATTGATGTGACTAATTGGTCAGATTGTAAGCAGGGAGATGAATTAACCCTAATTGGACAAGGAGGGTTAACCGTTCAAGAGGTTGCACAAAATAGCCAAACAATTGATTATGAGATTTTGGTTCGTTTAGGGAAAAG
>JAGOZY010000212.1 GCA_018058445.1 Negativicutes bacterium
GATAAATTGATTGGCGTGCGGGACGCTTATGGCTTCCGCCCACTTTGTATAGGCAAAATCGGTAACGGCTTTGTGATCGCCTCCGAAAGCTGTGCGCTTGATGCGGTCGGCGCCGAGTTTCTTCGCGACGTCCTTCCCGGTGAAATTGTCATGATTGATGAAAATGGTATGACAAGTTTTTTCTTGCCGCAAAAGCGCCCCTCGAAGCTTTGTGTTTTTGAATACATCTACTTTGCAAGACCAGATAGCACAATTGATGGCATCAGTGTCTGGCAGGCGCGCTATCGGATGGGACAGCGATTAGCTAAAGAATTCCCTTTAGATGCGGATATCGTCATACCTGTGCCAGATACTGGGATCGCAGCCGCCATTGGGCTCGCTGCTGAAAGCGGAATTCCTTATAAAGAAGGTTTAATCAAAAACCGTTACATCGGACGCACGTTCATTTTGCCAGATCAAAGTAAACGGGACGCCATGGTTAAGATGAAGCTAAACCCAATCCGAGCGACCCTTGAGGGACAGCGGGTTATTTTAGTCGATGATTCGATTGTCCGTGGGACAACCAGCGCAAAATTAATCTCACTCTTGCGTGAGGCAGGGGCGAAGGAAGTACACATGTGTGTCAGCTCGCCACCGATTACCCATCCTTGTTACTACGGAATTGATACTTCCATCCGAAAAGAACTGATCGCTGCGACTTATTCGATTGAAGAAATTCGTCAGCAAATTGGTGCCGATAGTTTGAATTATCTGTCACCGGAAGGACTACTTCGTGCGGTTTGCGATGAGGGCGAAGAGATTCTTTGTTCCGCTTGCTTTAGCGGTAAGTATCCGACTGATGTCAGTGAGTGCGAAGAAGAAGGCCATAAATTAGAGTTTGGGAAAGACTAAAAGGACTATAAGAGAGCAAAGGAGAGCTAACCATGAGTGATAAAGAGAAGTCACAGATTTCTCTCTCCTACCGCGATGCAGGAGTAGATATTGATGCAGGAAATCAAGCTGTCGAAGAGATGAAAGAAGATGTGCGCTCTACCTATCGCCCCGAAGTGATTGGCGATCTTGGCGGTTTTGGCGGACTATTTGCCTTCAATGCAAAGAAATATGAAGAACCAGTATTGGTCTCCGGTACCGATGGAGTTGGAACCAAGCTTCAAATTGCTTTCATGATGGATCGTCATGATACGATCGGCCAAGATGCAGTGGCAATGTGCGTAAACGATATTTTAGCCCAAGGCGCAGAGCCGTTATTCTTTCTCGATTATCTAGCTGTGGGCAAACTTCAAGCTCATCAAGTCGCAGAGATCGTTCGTGGAGTTGCAGGAGCTTGTAAAGAATCAGGCTGCGCTCTGATCGGTGGAGAAACTGCCGAAATGGCGGGATTCTATAAATCCGGTGAATATGATATCGCCGGGTTCTGCGTTGGAGCCGTTGAAAAGAAAAAAATGCTTCCTCGACCGGACATCCAAGCGGGAGACGTACTTCTCGGACTTCCTTCGAGCGGGCTTCATTCCAATGGATTCTCGCTCGTACGAAAAATTTGCTTTGATCATCAAAACTTGAGTATTGATCAGCAGATTCCCGAATTGAATGGAACTCTTGGTGAAACATTACTTACCCCGACTCGTCTTTATCCAAAAGTAGTTTTGCCGTTATTTGAAAAGTTTAATTTAAAAGGCCTCGTGCATATCACTGGCGGTGGATTCTATGATAACATCCCGCGCGCTCTGCCTGCTGGGACATCGGTCACTGTAGATCCAACTAAGTGGAATGCGCCGCCAATCTTTGATCTTTTACAAAAATGGGGAAATGTCTCACCTACTGAAATGTATCGTACCTTTAATATGGGAATCGGCATGGTCGTGATTGTTTCGAAAGAAGAAGCTTCGGCAATTATCCAAGAATTAGAGACTCAAGGCGAAACAGTTTGGCAAATTGGCGAAGTCATAGTTGGCAAGCAAGATGTCAAAATCAAAGGTATCGACCAATGAAAAAGAGCCTAAAAATCGGCGTGCTTGTATCTGGTCGAGGGAGCAATTTACAAGCGCTACTAGACCAGATACAATTAGGCAAACTTCCCGCTGAGATGGCTGTCGTTATCAGTGATCAACCAGAAGCCACAGCCTTAGAACGATTAAAGGGAACCGGAATAAGGGGAGAACTTGTTCCGAAAAGTATTTATAAAGAACGAAGCGCATTTGAAGAAAAAATTCTGCAGCTTCTAGAAGAAACCGAAGTAGAACTCTTGGTACTTGCTGGTTTTTTGCGAATTCTAAGCCCCAAGTTTATTCATGATTTTGGAAAACCGATGATCAATATCCATCCGTCTTTACTTCCTGCATTTCCCGGGCTTCACGCACAAAAACAAGCCTTGGATTATGGGGTAAAGTTTGCAGGATGCACGGCTCACTTCGTAAATGAAGAAGTAGATGGAGGCGCAATTATCCTCCAATCTGTCGTTCCTGTTTATGAAGAAGATACAGAGTCTACTTTAGCTGCGCGCATTTTGGTTGAAGAACATCGCATTTTACCGGATGCGATTCGTTATTATGCCGAGGGGCGGATTAAGATCCAAGGTCGACAAATCAAAATCCTTGCAAATGGGGGAGAAAAAGCGAATGAATAAATCAAAAATAGGACGAGCACTTATTAGTGTTTCCGATAAATCTGGTGTGGTTGATTTTGCCAAAGGACTCGTTGATTTAGGTGTGGAAATCGTCTCAACTGGCGGTACATTCCAAACCTTAAAAGAAGCGGGACTTCCGGTTACTTATATTTCTGAGGTCACTAATTTCCCCGAGATTATGGATGGCCGAGTAAAAACTCTGCACCCGGCGATTCATGGTGGAATTTTAGCGGTTCGAGCAAATAAAGATCATCAAAATGCACTGGAAGAGCAAGGCATCAAGCCGATTGACCTAGTTGCAGTAAATTTATATCCCTTCCGAGAAGTTGCTAAAAATACCGAATCCACTTGGGACGAACTGATTGAAAACATAGATATCGGTGGGCCTTCGATGGTTCGCTCCGCAGCCAAAAACCACAAAGATGTGCTTATCTTGGTCAATCCATCGGACTATCAACGCATCTTAAA
>JAGOZY010000213.1 GCA_018058445.1 Negativicutes bacterium
CAGATCATCGACAATAATGACTCGTTGTCCTTTAGTTATGGCATCTTGGTGAATTTCCAATGTATCGGTTCCATACTCGAGTTTATATTCGTGTCTAAGGACTTCGGCAGGAAGCTTACCTGGCTTGCGAACTGGAATAAAGCCACAACCCAATTTAAAAGCAACCGCTGACCCCATAATAAAACCGCGGGATTCCGGCCCAACAACCAGATCCGGTTTATAAATCGACATTTTTTCAGCGAGTTCATTGATCATCTCAGAAAATGCCGGTCCATTTTTTAATAAAGTGGTGATATCACGAAAAAGTACACCCGTTTCAGGAAAATCAGGAATTGTTCGAATTTGATCTCGCCAATTTTTAGCTGACATGTCCAGTTCCTACCTTCTCTAGTTCATTTTTATAAGCTACAGAGTATTCTAGTTGCTGCTTTGACACTAAGCCTCGATTCCATGAAATATGATCTTCTGATATCCAACTTAGAAAACCTAAGTCAGAGAAAACCTGCAACAGATATCCTAAGGTTTGCCACGAAACTGCCAGCTGATCTTTTTCCCAAAGCTGCTTAATCTCTTCCATCGAAATCAAGCTCTGCTGCTGGCCTTTCTTAGCGAGCATGCGATAAAATTTCGCAAAGTGTTCTCGATCCGTCGGCTTACTGATTTTATCAGAACCTTCCGGTTCGGAAACTTCAAAAAACTCGTTTATGATATAAGACGAATCTTTTCCCCATGAATCCAAAAGAATTTCTAAAGATTCTCGCCCGTTCCAAACATTCTTTCGAACTTCTCCCACCCCAAATATAAATTCACCAATCGAGATCTTTGAACCGGCAATTTTAGAGTTCCAAGATAAAGCTTCAAATTCATTTTTACCATCGGATAATCGCAGTTTTAAATGCTGCCCCTCAGCGCCCATGGTTCGAATCGAAAGAATTTCTAAATTATAAAATAAAAAACGCGGGACAGGATTCGATAGCCCATAAGGCCCCAGCTTTTTTACTCGCTCAAGAAATGAAAAAGAGATTTCATCAAATCCGATAATTCCATCAATTTCTCGTCGGGGTAGATAGTCTTCTTCGCTCAACTGCGCCGATGCAGCCCGGCAAAAATCTTCTCTAAAAGCGGCAAGATCAGAAAGTTTTAAACTCATCCCTGCGGCTTGCCGATGACCACCAAATTGGATCAACCAGTTTGAACAATCAGAAAGTCCTTGATGTAAATCAAAACCAGGAATACTGCGGCCCGATCCTTTAATTTCGTCCCCTTCACCACAAAGTAGTAGCACTGGTCGCCAAAATTCTTTGGCAATACGCGATGCTACAATTCCGATTACACCGGAATGCCAATGAGGCTGATATAAAACGATCGCTTCCGGCAGCTCTATTTCTGCGCGAATTAGTTTTTGCGCCTCAGCTAAAATTTCTTTTTCAACAGCTTGACGTTCGCGATTTACCTCATCCAGATTCAGGGCAAGTTCTTTGGCTCGCTCAGGATTTGTTTCTAGAAGTAGCTCGACTCCCTGTCTCGCTGTTTGCAGGCGTCCTGAAGCATTTAGCCTTGGCCCCAAGCCAAATCCTAAGTCTCGCTCTGTAATCGCCTCTGGAGCGACTCCAGATACGTCCATCAAAGCATTAAGACCCACTGAAGGATGCTTCGCCAATTCCTTAAGGCCGATTTGGACGATTAGCCGATTTTCTCCTTGGAGCGGGACCATGTCAACCACAGTCGCCAGTGCTGCCCAACCGATTAAATCGGAAATCAATTCGGACTTTCCAATCTCTTTTACACAAATACTCTGGGCCAGTTTATAAGCAACCCCAGCGCCAGCGAGCGGATCAACTGGGTATTCTATGGAGCACTGGGGATTGATCAAGCTATAAGCATCAGGTAAAACTGAGCCAGGCAGATGATGGTCTGTGATGATAATATCCATGCCCCGATTTTCAAACTTCTTAATAAGTTCAACCGAAGTAGTTCCACAATCTACTGTGACAAGGACTTGAGTCCCGTTTTGGGCGAGATATTCGAGAGCCTCTTCATTTAGTCCATATCCCTCTTCTTGCCGATCCGGAATATAAAATTCAACTTCTTTGCCAAGCCTGCGAAAAGTTTCTTTGAGTATCGCTGTCCCGGTAATACCATCTACGTCATAATCGCCATAGATACAGATTTTCTCGTTATTCTGTAGTCCATCGTGAATTCGATTTACTGCTTTTTCCATTCCATCCCATTTTAGAGGATCACTCAGTCTGGATTCATCAATTTCAAAAAACTCAGCTGCTTGCGCTTGAGTTGAAATTTCTCTTTGAAGAAGCAGTCGAGTCTCAAGAGGAGGTAGATTAAAATAATCACACCATGCAAAAAGAGCATCTCGATTGATTGTTCTCAGTTGCCAACGTTCTTTTTTCATCGTTTTCTCCTCCTATTCTCAATTATACCTCAGAGAGTTCTCAAAGGATAGTCATTCTCAGATTATTCCGTAAAAAAAAGCGGTTTTCACCGCTTTTTCTTTTAAATATTAATTTATCTGAGGCTTGGGAGTTTCTTCTCCCTCTTCAATAACCTCTTTCCCCTTCATCAAAAGCCAACAAGATGGAGCGATGAAAATCGAAGAAAAAGATCCGAAGGCAAAACCGATCGTTAAGGCAAGAGCAAAGTCTTTGGTTGTGTCGCCACCGAACAGATAAAGAGATACCGTTGAAAAGAGTACCGTCATCACTGTATAAATCGATCGAGTCATCGTCTGCCAGATACTATCATTTACAAGCTTGACTAGACTCTCACCTCGTTTGAAGCTACGTAAATTTTCTCGTATCCGGTCAAAAATAACAATGGTGTCATTAATCGAGAAACCAAGAATCGTGAGAATTGCTGCAACGAAAGAAGAATCGATTTCGCGCTGCAAAAAGGAAAAAATACCAATTGTTACGACTAAATCATGGATTAGAGCGATAATTCCGGAGAAAGCAAACCGGAATTCAAACCGGAATCCGATATAGCAAAGCATCAGAAGGGTTGCGATACCAAAAGCCAAAAAAGCGTCTTTGGTCAATTCGCCACCGACTGTCGCCCCGACTTTTTCGACTCGC
>JAGOZY010000214.1 GCA_018058445.1 Negativicutes bacterium
GACTGGTCTCGACCGGCCCATTTTCGCCTAATTCAATAATGTCGGAAGGGCAGACTTCTACACACAACCCACACGTAATACACTTTGTTTTATCTACTGTAATCACACCAAGTACCTCCTACTGTTGGAACCAGAGTTCTATCATTTTATAAGTCCTCACTCAGTCTACCTGTTTTAGTAAGATAATCCAAGAATTTTTTCAATCTAGGGCTGAACCTCAAAGCTTAACAAAATATCTGCCAACGTTTGCTGACCCTCAACAAAATCTGCTAGGGTCTGACCTCGTCCAATAATGATCATGTTATCATGGCCTCTAACCAAAGAGAGCATCATACTTTTTTCACCGGACTGCTCTGTCATCAGTGTGTAAGTTATGATATGCCCCGAAGGAAGCACACCATAATCCATAATCGTTTGCTCCGCGATCAGATTAGGGGACGCAGCGAAAAAAGATTCTTTTTGAGCCGCTAATAAAGTAATCGCATCCTGCTGAGTAATTTCGTCAAGCAGAAATGCGCCATACTTATCCGCTCGCTCTACAGGAGCGACAAAACTCATTACAAAAAGCTTCTGACCTGGTGACCGAAAAGTTACTTGTTTCAAGTCTGTACTCTCTTCAACCAGCCATCCCTCCGGCAGGCTCAGTGCATATCGCTCTTGGGCATTTTCATACCGTGAGCTTAGCGTTGCTGCTTGAGCATTGCTACCAATGAAAAATCCGGTAAATAATAATAGTCCGCCGAGAACCACGGCTCCTACGTTTCTCGCACTCATTTTGGTTTCCTCCAGACTTATGCTTTATCGCTACATAATTTCAAAATAAAATGTACGACTTCTTCTAATATACCATATTGGGACTGTATCCTAGAAGCGAAAAAGAAGCCTGGATTTATTCCAAGCTTCTTTCTCAAAGTAAAGTTTACAGGTAACGTACTCTCTTTTCTCTGCTGATCCCAAGAGATTTTTTTATTAGTTTCCTATCTTTTAACGAATACTCACTTCACCACTCATCAAAATGCGAGCGGTTCGATAAACAGTTCCACTGACCGCCACCATGCCTTGATCCGTCTTTTGGACTTCTGCACCCACTGCCAGCACACCGCTACAGTGACCGATTCGAATTTCTTCTTGACTGGCTGCAACACCTACTGCCTCATTCACCAATGTACCGGGAATTTTGGCAGCCACACCGATGCAAATCCCACCAGTAATCGCCAAAACCGGATGTAATTTTCCCATTGACAGCATCCGAGCTTGGAGATCAATCAAGTCTGCCCCAATCGCTTCTCCCTCAACACTTGTGTAAGTTGCTGGTGGTGCAACGAAACAAAATTTGGGAACTGCAGGACTATTCTTTTTCGCATCTGCCATATCGCTCGCAAGTCCCACCTTAACCGCTGCTGCTTCTCGAATAGCCAGCATTTTTTCAAGTAAGTCAGGATTTGTATCAATGTCTTTAGGCATTTCATCGCCCTTTAAGCCTAAATCATTGGCCCGAACAAATACCAAAGGATTTGCTGCATCAACAATTGATACCTCAACCATCCCCACTCCTGGTACTTCCAGCATCTCTTTCTCTTTCCCAGTCGGCAAAAGCTGACCCGTTACCGCGCCACCAGGCTCTAAAAAGTCCAGCTGAATTCGCGCGGCAGTTCCCGGAACACCGGAAATCGTATAACTTCCTTCATACACAACTTTTCCATCTTTTACAGGAACGTGAGAAATGATTGTTTTTTTCGTATTCGTATTATAGACCTCCACCAAGGTCACTGGTTCCGTAATCTCGTCAACGAGGCCCATTTCTACTGCGAAAGGACCTACTGTCGATGACATATTGCCGCAATTTCCTTTGCGGTCCACAAGATTTGAAGCGATATCCACTTGGGCAAAGCTATAGTTGACCCCATTTTTTTCGCCTAAGCGCTTACCAACAATCACAGCCTTACTGGTTGTAGATGTCGCCCCACCCATACCATCAATCTGCCGACCGGAAGAATCATTACTACCATAAATACGACTTAATAGCCCGTCCTGTTCCTTTATATCTACTGGTAAATCGCTTTCAACGAAACATCCACCTTTACTCGTTCCACCACGCATCCACAAACAAGGAATTCGATTTTTCATTGTAATTCCTCCCATTTCTTATTTATTACAAATATCATAGAAAATTTTGACAATAAATAAAAGAAGAAGTATTTTATAATTATCCATAAAAATTTTTAATATAAGGAAAAATGATGAACGAAAAAGATTATCTTTTGTTGAAAACATTAGAAAAAGAGCGAACCTTAAGTCGGGCTGCCGAAAAACTTTATCTTTCCCAACCCGCTCTTTCCTATCGACTTCAAACGTTAGAAAAAGAAACAGGCGCCAAGCTCCTCAATCGTTCACGTCGAGGCGCCACTCTAACCCCAGCAGGTGAATTTCTTTTAATAAAACTAGCTCAGATGAATCGAGAGCTCCAACAAACTCGCGAACAAATTCGGGCAATGAGCGGAAGTATTGCCGGAATTCTAAGGCTCGGAATTTCATCCGTCTTTGCCCACTATGATCTTCCACAACTAATGAAATCATTTCATGAAAAATATCCAGAAGTGGAATTTCAAGTTAAGACTGGCGTCAGTGCCCAAATTCAGCGAATGCTCCAAGAAGGAGAAATTCACATCGGAATCCTTCGTACCGACTATGGTTGGGCTGGCAATCGAACTCTTTTAAAAACCGAACCGATTTGCCTCGCCGCTTCAAAGCCTCTTACATTCGAAGAATTGCTCCATTATCCACAAATTCGTTACGCTACCGATGGAGCTCTTCAAACCCTGATCGATCATTGGTGGGCCGAACGATTTTCGTCTCCCCCCAGAACAGCGATGGAAGTGGATAGTATGGATACCTGCCGCGAACTCGTCCGCGCTGGGCTGGGCTGGGCAATTCTACCAGCCATCGGTCTACAAGGTCAAGTTGCTTACCAGCAGCCACTTTTCAATCATCAAAATCAGCCACTTCAACGTTGCACCTGGCTGATGATCGAACCGATGGCAGAAAATCTTCCTTCCGCCCAAGCTTTTCAGAAATTTTTAGTTAATCA
>JAGOZY010000215.1 GCA_018058445.1 Negativicutes bacterium
AGTCTGAACGGTGTCAATTTTAAAGAAATCCCAGGAAAGAAGTGAACAGCCAATATCGCAACCGAAAACAGCTTGATCTTTAATCCCGAGTTCATCGACGGCTTCGCCGATCATTTTAAGAACAATCCCATGTCCACAACCTGGACAAAATTTATGTGGCTTTGTGTCGTTATTCCAACACTCCGGCATTGCCGGTTGCATATCTTTTAAGACTTCCATATTTTCCATACCCTCCACTTCTTATGCCTTCATTTTTTCGTAGGTAGCTACAATCTCTTCGGTAGTGATACCGAGTCCTGGACGTAAGTAGCTCTCAATCGGTACTGTCATACCATAAAGGGCATTTTCTACCATTTTTTGAAGTTGTCCGTAAGCAGATTCAGCTAAGAGAATTTTCTTA
Organism: Negativicutes bacterium; assembly: GCA_018058445.1. Classification (GTDB taxonomy): domain Bacteria; phylum Bacillota; class Negativicutes; order JAGOZY01; family JAGOZY01; genus JAGOZY01. The sequence goes on from JAGOZY010000215.1 coordinate 401, forward strand.
CCTTCAACTGCTTTACGCATGGCTTCAACTGGGAATGGACGAAGAGTGATCGGTCGGAAATATCCTACTTTTACTCCTTGAGCCCGAAGTTGATTATAAGCTCCCAAGGTAGCTCGGGACACAACGCCATGAGCAACGAGAATGATATCAGCATCTTCGCAGCCTTTTTCATCCCACTCGACGATTTCTGGTGCCATAGCATCCCAGTCATTTTGAGCTTTCATGACAACTTCAAAGAGTTCATCTTCTGTGTTGTAGGTGTTACGAAGATTTTTAAATTGTTTACCTGGTTTGTTTTCACCGATCAGAGGAGTTGGCGGAACCAATTCAATTCCTTGCTCTTCTGGATCATATAAAGTTACCGATTCGCGCATTTTAGCCTGATATCCATCAGCTAAAAGAAATGCGGGAAAACGGTAAGTCCATGCTGCGTTGAAGCATTTAAAAGTATAGTCAAAAAGTTCTTGGTGATTGGCTGGGGAATAAACGATTCGATGTCCTTCGCCATTACCGCCGAAGCAAGTTAGTGTGGTTTCCTGTTGTGCATAAATAACCGTTGCAGTGGAAGGGCCACCTCGTTGCTGAATAAAATAAACGATTGGAAGACGCATCATTTCAGCCATGTTAGCTGATTCTTGCATCAACACGTTCCCAGGGCCCGCAGTTCCGGTGAAAGCTTTCAGACCTGCCATGACACCACCTAAAGTAGTGAAACCTGCTGAAATCTCATCTTCCGTCTGCAAAAATTTCTTTCCATACTTAGGCATCAACCGAGTCCAATAGTGCATGATCTCATTTTGTGGGGTGATCGGATAGCCGTACATGATGTCTGCTTTAGCTGCAATTGCGGCCCAAGCAATAACTTCATTACCTGTCATAAATAGACGTTGCTTTCCTTTCAGAGTAACTTCTTCTGCCATAAAGCACCTCCTGATGTTTTGTGGAACCCTAAAAACCGCGACCTCTAACTTCAACTATTCAGAATCGGTCAGGTGGTCAGACCAATTTGAGTAACTCCCAAATTGCATTATGAATCCATACAACTTACTATTTCGTATTTTGTATATTTTCATCTGCCCACTATAGTCTACCTCTTTTCCTATTTTTTACCAAGCTTTTTTTCTCTTTTTCTTTAAAAATCTTTTTATTCTTTTTGATCCTTAAATTTATCTTTCAAAACATAAAGCTTTTTTCGTTTTTACCACCTTTACGTAGGTTCAAAAGAACTCTTCATCTAATAGCAATTGTGACAAATGAGTGAATTCCCGTGAAAAACAGTTGCAGTGCACAGGATATCTGGTTTATTCTTAGCGTATGAAATAAGAGAAATCTTTAATTTGCCACGAACTTGTCTCGTGATTTTAAACTGCATATTGAAAGAGGGCGAAATTCTACCCATGAAAGAACGATGTCGAAATATTTTCAATCAACTTAAGGTATTTTGGGGTAACGCTAGTAAACCAGTTCGTTTTGGATTGGTTCTCTTTTTATTAGTGATTGGTATTTTCTTTTTAAGAAGTGGCTACACTTATTTTTTTAGCGCGCCAAAATCAAATGCACCCGTGACGACTACTGTCCAGGCTCTAGAAGTAAAGCGAGCTGATCTAGAAAAGCGAATCGTTTTAAGTGGGCAAACAGTCCCCAAAGCCCAAGTAGATATTGCAGCAAAGTACCAAGGAAGAATTCTTTCAGTCAATGTAGAATTAGGCGATCAAGTCCATGAAGGGCAAATCCTTATCATACAAGACACCGGTGATGCCCAAATCAGTATTTATCAAAATGAAGCTGCCTATCGCCAAGCCAGTGCAGACGTTGTAACTGCTGAAGTCACCTTCCAAGCCAACTACGAGCGGGCAAAAGCAAATTATGAAAAAGTCCAATCGACCTATAATCGCTATAATACCCTTTATCAAGTCGGTGGTATATCCCAACAGGAGCTCGAAAACAAAGCTCAAGATCTCGCCGATGCTCGATCGGTTTTCAATATCCTTGAAAACCAAAAATCGACGCGCGTGAATGCCGCCACCGTCGACTCAGCCCAAGCAGCTGCCGATAAAGCTTACTACAGCATTCAAGCGATGGAAAAACAACGAGAAGATCTGATCCTTCGTGCGCCTCGCTCCGGTATGATCGGATTTCGCCAGGCTGAAGTTGGCGTGCTCGTCCAAGCAGGCGCAAAGCTGCTTAGCATTGTTGATAACAGTGAAATTTATATGGATGCCGCGGTTTCAGAGCAAGATATTCCAGCTCTGACTTTGGGAACTCCTGTACAGGTCGAAATCGAGTCTCTGGGCAAGGTGGTAACTGGAACGATTACTTATATTAGTCCAGCCAAAGACCCACAAACTCAATCCTTTTTAATTCGAATTTTACTAAGTAGAAGCGATCCTGATCTGCGCGGCGGCATGTTTGCCCGTTCAGTCATCTCCTCTATTCTTCGTCCCAATGCTTTAATTGTTCCCAAAGAAGCGATTCTAAATAAAAATGGGCGCACTTATCTCTTTGTGATTGGCCCTGGTAATAAGCTTATTCAAAAAGAAGTCAAAGTCGGTGCTGATGGGGACTTAATGGTTGAGATTTTAAGCGGTATCAACGAAGGTGATGTGATCGCCGTCAATAATCTATCCCGTCTACGCGAAAACCTCGTAGTAACTCCTCAAGCCGTGACTTTGCAGAGCTTAGATC